>JAXJTE010000081.1:0-49104 GCA_036309765.1 Caryophanon sp.
AGGTATAGCAATTGGCATTACAGATGATGGCGTATTACAGCTTCAGCTTGATTCAGGCGAAGTGCGCGGCATTTATTCAGCCGATATTGAATTAACGTAAAAAAGGATGTGCGAGCAAACCTGTTGCTTAGCACATCCTTTTTGTCGTTAACGCGCAAGTAGTTGCTGCAACGTATCGTTCCATTCCTTAACGGAGAAGTGCTGGACGTTCGCTTCGCCGCGCTTGCGCTTTTCTAGTAAAACACGACGGACGCTATTGTTAATGCGCTGCTCGGATAGCTCACCGCTTTCAACAGCCATGATAATTGCTTGCTGGGCAGCGAGCGCTTTTTGTAAATCATGCCCGACGAGTACGATGTCTGCGCCTGCTGCAATCGTTTGTACCGCAATGTTTTCAATTGGCAAATCGAGCGCTTGCATCGTGACGTCGTCTGTAATAATAATGCCGCTATAGCCGAACTCATTGCGCAGCAGGTCGGTCATCACTTTTTTCGACAATGAAGCAGGGTACTCCGCATCAAGTGCCGGCACGAGCAAATGCCCGACCATCATCATCGGCACGTTCGCTTCAATGGCGCGGCGAAACGGAATGAACTCTGTTTGCTCTAGTTCTTGACGCGATTGCTGTAAAACGGGCAGCGCTAAATGTGAATCGACGTCCGTATCGCCATGCCCTGGGAAATGCTTGGCGGACGTCGTAACGTTTGCAGCGAGCAGTCCACGATGAAAGGCGAGCGCATAATCAGCCGCCGTTTGTGGGTTGCTGCTAAAGCTGCGCGTGCCGATGACTGGATTGTTCGGGTTGCTATTCACATCCATAACCGGTGCGAAATCGACTTGAATGCCGTATGCAGCGAGCGCTTTGCCGATATGCTGCGCAATTTGCTGCACTTCATCGACGCTGTAGCGCTGCGCAAGTGTCGATGCAGTCGGAATGCTCGCAAGCTCATTTGGCAAGCGGCTCACGTTGCCACCTTCCTCATCGATCGATAGCGAAAGTGGCTCGTGATGTGCGAGTGCGTGAAACTGTGTGCTAAAGTCGCGCAGCTGTGCGTCGCTCGTAATATTTTTCGAAAATAAAATGATGTTGCTAATGAAATGCTCCTCAACGGCTTGCTGTAGCGCAGGTGTAACGGTTGTACCTTCAAAGCCAGCGACGATGAGGTGACCGACGCGTTCTTTGAGCGGCATCGCGTAAACTTGCTGGTTCAATGTTTCGCTGTTGCGTGTAACGTGCAGTTCGGTAATGGTTTCGCCCTCAACCGTCCAGCGCAGCGTATGTAAGTCGTCGAGTGCGAGCGGCTCACGTAGCGTTACCGCATCAGTCGGGATTGGCTCAATCGTTTTCGTTATTTTCGTAATGATGCCGTTCGTTGCTTCGTAGGAAATGTTTTCAAGTGGTAGCGCGTATTGTTCCTCGGTAATGCCAAGCTCCACATTCGTTTCAAATAGTTGCGTCGCGTCCGCTACATGCTCGGCGAATCGGTTATCTTTTGTTGGTGCTGGCGGCTCGATTTGCGTCGTACAGCCAGCGAGTATGGCGACGAAAAACAGCAAAAGCAATCGTTTTCTCATAATAATTCCTCCAATTAAATAGACGCGCAATTTTTTTTTTGCTATAGTATGCGTGAAGGACAGTATCCAATGGTGAACTGTACCTCCAAATAATGTATATGAAACGTATTATAATCTGCCTTGATCTGAAACTAAAGACAGGGACGGAAGAAAACAGCATTTCTTTGTACGAAAATGCGTCGCTTTAGTGCGCCTATTTTTGTATAAGTACGCATGAATCTTTCTGTCTCGCACAGAAAGTTTTTTTGTTTTCTTCTCATCTTTCACAAAAGAAGGAGGACGAAAAAATGAAAACAACAACACAGTTTTTAAACATGAAAGCACGCGGCGAAAAAATCGTGATGGTGACGGCGTATGATTACGCACAAGCGACACTTGCTGAGCAGGCGGACGTCGATATGATTTTAGTCGGGGATTCACTCGGCATGGTCGTACTCGGTTACGATTCAACGATGCGCGTAACAGTAGACGATATGGTGCATCACGCCAAAGCAGTTCGTCGCGGCGCAAAAGATACATTTATCGTTGTCGATATGCCGTTTGGAAGCTACCACGGTGATGCAAACGAGACGTTAAAAACAGCGGTACGTATGATGCAGGAAACGGACGCGAACGCACTGAAAGTAGAAGGTGCAGGCGAAGTGCTTGATGTTATTCGTAAACTAACAGCAGCAGGAATTCCAGTCGTTGGGCATTTAGGGTTACAGCCACAAGCAGCAGGTGTACTCGGCGGCTACAAAGTGCAAGGGAAAACAGCAGCGCAAGCAGAAGCGTTAATTCAAGATGCAAAAGCTGTGCAAGAAGCGGGCGCATGTGCCATTGTATTTGAGTGCATTCCACATCAATTAATGGACGTCATTGCACGCCAGTTAGTCATTCCGACAATCGGGATTGGTGCAGGTGTTGAAGCGGACGGGCAAGTGCTTGTATACCATGACCTATTAAAGTTTGGTGAACACCGCGTGCCGAAATTCGTGGACGTGTTTGCTGATGCAGGTAGCGTCATGCGTGAAGGGTTACATGCGTATGCGAAAGCGGTGCGCAACGAAACGTTCCCAACGCTTGCACATAGCTTTACGATGGAAGAGGATGAACTACAGCATGTATACGGAGGCGTGAAGTAATGCAAGTACTGAAAACAATTGCCGAGCTGCGTACGTGGGTAGCGGCGAAACAAGATGAAAAGCAAACGATTGGCTTCGTGCCGACGATGGGTGCGCTTCACGAAGGGCATTTAACGTTAGCAGCGGCCGCAAAGAAAGAAAATGACGTAGCGATTATGAGCGTGTTCGTGAATCCGACGCAGTTTGGGCCAAATGAAGATTTCGATGCATACCCACGCGATTTAGACCGCGACGTCGAGCTTGCATCATCAGTTGGCGTCGATGCTGTATTTGCACCGAGCGTTGACGATATGTATCCACACGACGGCGGCATTCGTTTACTTGCTGGGCGTCAAGCGACAATTTTATGCGGAGCGAGCCGACCAGGGCATTTTGACGGCGTGATTCAAGTTGTAAGCAAGCTATTTAACCTCGTGCAGCCGACGCATGCATATTTCGGGCAAAAGGACGCGCAGCAAGTAGCGATTATTCAAACGATGGTGCGCGATTTTAACTTCCCAGTTACGCTGCGCATCATTCCGGTTGTGCGCGAGGAGGACGGATTAGCGAAATCATCTCGTAATATTTATTTAAGCGAAGCAGAACGCGCAGAAGCACCGAATATTTATGCGGCACTGCAAATCGCGCGTGACATTGTTGTTGAGACGAACGATGCCGGATCTGCTGTACAAGCAGCGCGTGCCCATATTGAAAGCACAACGAACGGACGCATCGACTATATCGAAGTGTTATCGTATCCTGATTTAGCACAAGTGAATGAGCAAACGACAGACGTGCTCATTGCAGCAGCGGTTTATATCGGCACAACACGTTTAATTGATAATATTTTAGTTTCAGTAGGAGGACAATAACATGTTACGAATGATGATGAACAGCAAAATCCACCGCGCAACCGTGACGCAAGCGGATTTAAACTATGTCGGCTCGATTACGATTGACCAAGATATTTTAGATGCAGTCGGAATGCTGCCAAACGAGAAAGTGCATATCGTTAACAACAACAACGGCGCACGCTTTGAAACGTACATTATTTCAGGTGAGCGTGGCAGCGGCGTCATTTGTGTAAACGGTGCAGCGGCGCGTTTAGTCCAAAAAGGCGATATCGTCATTATTATGTCGTATGCGTACGTGACGAATGAGGAAGCACCGACGCATAAGCCGACCGTTGCGATTATGGACGAAAATAACTGCATTAAAGACATGATTTCATATGAGCCAGAAGCGACAGTTATGTAACGCTGATGGGTGAGTGGATAGGCTGTGCGATTTACTGCACAGCCTATTTATTTTCACAAAAAAGCCGATAGAAGTAGTATGATAAAAGGAAACACAAAGGGGGATTTTGTATGAAGACGTTATATCCGTACGAGCAATTGCCGCATGATGGTACGAAACAAGCGGTGTGGCAATATGTGCAGTCGATTCGCCATTGCCGCGATCGCCAGCATCCAATTTATCAGTTCTTCATCGATTACGTGACTGAGACGATTACGATTGATATGCAGCGTTACGGCTTACAATACGTAGAGGTGTCAAAAACATCGTCGTTTGAGCCGGTGCAGCTGACGTTAAAAGATGTGAGTCCGATTTGGTCAACGCGTCTGATAAAGCTATTTGAAGATGCGCACGTGCCATTTTTGGCGATGCTGCAAGAGGTCGCGCCACAGGCATATCGCTACGAAATTCAAAATGGGCAGTTTCATATGATGGAACAAGAAAGCTTATCACTAGAAGGGAAACAGGCGGTGCTGATGCATACGATGCCACTTGCTACACAGCAGCTTACACAGTCGGCGATGACACCAGCCCAGCGCACATGGCTATTACATATGTACACGCTCCAGTTGCAAACGAGCATCGATATTGTGAATGCGTATTTAACGTTGCAGCTAGCACAGACGGTTGAAGAGGTCGAGTATACGCAAGCTTCGGAGCAGTCGATTTTTTGGCCGCGTCTTGAATCGCGCTTCAAAGGTGATACGCTACTATTTACTGAGGAAGGGCAATACATTTGTACGTTTTTACAATACATGAAGGATGCGACACTTCAGCAACAATTCATGTTATATGATAAGGAATCCATGCTCGACTTATATGCATATATTCAATAAAAAACGTCGCTCGGAATTTGTCCGAGCGACGCTTTTTTATGCACCGAATTCAACGCTTTGTGGTGCTTGACCATTTTTGTTCATGAGCGTAATACGAATTGGCTCAATTTGCATCGCAATCATGTCGCTTTCTTGCCCAAACAAGCCACGCAGGAAGTTCGTCACCTTTAGCTTGATTTCATCGTCGCGGAAATCGGTTACTTTGCCTTCAATTTCTAAGTATGGTGCGTCGATGTCGTTATTCGTGTAGCCATATAAAATGTGGACGTACGGGTTTGCTTGCAAGTCCGCCACCTTTTGTGAGTCCTCTAGCGTGCGCGTGTATAGCACAAAATCCTCGTTTGTGAACGTCATGTAACGCGAGTACGGTCGGTCATTATGCACCGTCGTTAATGAGCCTATTTTATTGCTATTTAAAATGTCTAAAATTTGTTGTTTTACTTGTTCCATTTTGTCGTCGCTACGGCGAAATTATTCACCGCAGCGTCTTCACCTCGTTTCTATTAGGAATTGGTAAAGAAGCACATATGTTGATTAGCTGCTAATTGGCTGTGCGTGTTATGCGACTCGCTTTCCTGGGGCTCGGCTCAAGCCTCCTTACCGTTAACGGTTGCGGGGTCTTGAGTCGCGAGCTGTTCCTCTAGGAGTCTCGTCGAACACGCTCAGCCATCGTGATGTAGCGCTTTATTATTGGGCGGAACAACAACTGTTTAGCTATAGAAAAATGGCTAATCAATCCGATTAGTAAAGAAAATCACGGTTAAGGCAGCGGTACTTCCTCTTGGTGATTGCCAGACTTGTTCATAATGCGCATGCGTGTCGGTGTAATTTTTAGTACGAGCATTTCAGACGGGTCGGCAAAGTAATCGTCACGGAATTGCTGGATGAATTGCTCTTTAATCGTCGAGTCGTCGTATTCTGTAACGCTTGCTTCAATCTCTAAAAATTCCTCGAGCAGCCCGTTGTTTTCGTAGCCGTACAAAATATGTGTGTGTGGATTTTGCGAAAGATCATGTACTTTTTCTGTGTTTTTGGCGGTTACGGTATACAGCGTGAACCCTTCGTTATGGAATGTCATGTAACGTGCGTACGGCTTGCCATCGCAAACAGTCGCTAATGTGCCGATTCGTTCGTTTTCTAAAATGTGTAATGCTTTTTCTTGAACTGTGCTCAAACGTATCACTCCTTTAAACGATTTACATACTACTGTTACCCAAACATTGGAAGTGTGAAACTAGTGGCGCAATCATTTTTCCATTATAAACGCATGACCGAAGCACGCGAGTATGGTACACTTTTTTCTATTATAAAGATAGTGAGTTGAGGCGTGATGGAAAGTCAAAAATATGCAATTGTCGATTTAGAAACGACCGGTCATTCATCGAAAAATGGCGACCGCATTATTCAAATCGCCATTGTGATTATGGAGAATTGGCAAATTGAACGAACATTTACAACTTTTGTGCATCCAGGGCAATCCATTCCGGTGCATATTTGCGACTTGACGCATATTACCGATGAAGATGTAGCAGATGCGATGCCGTTTGAAATGCATGCCGATTACGTATATGAGCTACTGCAAGATGCGGTATTTGTCGCGCACAATGTTGATTTTGATTTGAACTTTTTACAGCAAGAATTTACGCGCGTCGGCTTATCGAAATGGCAAGGGCGCTTTATCGACACGGTTGAGCTAGCGAAAATTTTGTTTCCGACGTCGCTTAGCTTTAAGCTTGGTGATTTAGCGCATGATTTAGCGATTCCTCTTGAACAAGCACACCGAGCAGATGACGATGCCCGTGCGACGGCTGCGCTGCTTGCGAAGTGCTACGAGGAAATTTTAAAATTGCCGCAAACGACGTTAGAACAGCTGCATAAGCGTTCGTTTCGCTTAAAGTCGCACATTTCGCATTTATTGTTTGATGCACTGCGCGAAAAACGTCAGCAGCACGAGACGCGTCAAGACATTATGTATTTCGGGCGCATTGCCATTCAAAAGGAAAAGAAATATAAGCGTGTACGTCAGCTACAAACGGCATATCCACAAGCCGCGGCAAAAAAGTTAGCGCTATTAACGCGTGCCTTTCCGCAGTTTGAGGAGCGACGTGCGCAGTTTGATATGATGGATATTGTGTGGGAGGCGCTGCACGAACGACAAGAGTGCGTCATTGAAGCGTCGACCGGTATCGGCAAGTCGCTCGCGTATTTACTGCCAGCGATTTTGTATGCGAAGCGCACGAATCAAAAGGTCGGCATTAGCACGTACACAGGCTATTTACAGGAGCAGTTGCTGCACGAGGAATTGCCAAAAATCGAGCGCGTGCTGCGAACGAACGTGCATGTCGCGCTATTAAAGGGCATGCAGCATTACGTCGATTTAGACCGCGTGACGCAACTATTGCGAACAGAGCTACAGTCGTACGATGAGACGAGTACGCTGCTGCAAGTACTCGTTTGGCTC
This sequence comes from Caryophanon sp., assembly GCA_036309765.1. GTDB lineage: Bacteria > Bacillota > Bacilli > Bacillales_A > Planococcaceae > Caryophanon. The sequence continues at coordinate 7,272 of JAXJTE010000081.1, forward strand.
ACAAAAACCGAAACGGGCGATTTAAGTGAAATTACGGTAACTGGTGGCGGACAGCTTGTGCTTGATCGCCTGCGAAAATCACCTGCTGCAGCTGTTGCGAGCGTCGATTATTATGAGCGAGCGTTAACGCGCAGTCGCGACGCCGAAGTAATCATTACGAACCACGCGATGCTGCTTGCTGATGCAACGCGCAAAAGACCAATTTATGAGCAAGTGCAAGCGTGGGTTATTGATGAAGGGCATCAAATGGTACAAACCGCCGTGCAGCAAGACGAGCGTTTATTCCATTACACGAACTGGAAGTACATTTTAGGGCAAATTGGTACGTCCGAGGAGCATCAGCTATTTCGTAAATTATATAAGCATGCGTTACGTGCGCAGCGAGTGCCGATGCAAGTATTACTGCAAGCGGAGAAGCGTTACGTGCGCATGATGCGTTTGTTTGAAGAAGCGGTGCAGGCCATCGTACATGCGCTGTCACTCGTAGAAGACGACGTGAAGCAAACGATTTTTTTGCGCGACGTTCAGCTGCCGATGCACGCTATTACTGAAACGCGTGATGCGATTGTGCGCTGGTTAGAAAGCGCAAAGGAAATAAGCGAGTTATTTGTAAGCGGCACGAAATTGCTGTCGCTAGAGGAGTTATATGTACTACATGATTGGCAATTTCTTGTGCGTGAAATGGTCATTAAAGTGGCGGAGTGGGAGAACATTTTCATTCGGCAAGACGTTAACTATACGACGTGGCTGGAGCTAGATGTACGTAGCTTACCAGGAAGCTTGCACGTGTTGCAAAAGCCGATTGACGTCGAGCAGTCGATGCGTGCGTTGTTTGGCGAGCGCCGAGCGAGCATGAGCATCATTTGGACGTCTGGTACGATGACCGTGCCGCATAACGAGCGCTATATTGCCAATCAGCTAGGCGTCGCGAGCGATGTGCCGATTCATTCGTTTACTGCACCGGCGAGCTATTATAGCGGGGCGAAAATGATGATTGTGTCAGATATGCCAGATGTACAGGAAGTGTCGCATATGGAGTACGTCGCAGCAGTAGCCGAAGCCGTTATGCAGACGGTCGTGCAAACAGAAGGGCGCAGTTTCGTATTGTTTACGTCGCAGCAAATGTTAAAAGACACGGTGCAGTTCATTCAAGAGCGCGGTATTTTAAGCGATTATATGCTGTTTGCACAAGGTGTGACGAGCGGCAGTCGCATGCGTTTATTAAAGGCGTTTCAAAAGTTCCCGCGCTCGATTTTATTTGGCACGAACAGCTTTTGGGAAGGCGTGGACGTACCGGGTGATGCGTTGTCCGCGGTCATCGTCGTACGGCTGCCGTTTTCTTCACCAGAGGAGCCAATTTTTAAAGCGCGTGCAGAGAAGCTGACGAGACAGCGACAAAATGCGTTTACGGAGCTTGCGTTACCCGAGGCAATTTTACGCTTTAAGCAAGGGTTCGGTCGCCTCATACGTTCGTCGCAAGACCGTGGTGTTTTTATCGTCCTTGATCGCCGAATTGACACGAAATCGTACGGGCGAGAATTTATTGCTTCGTTACCGCCAATTGATGTAAAAAAACTAGCATTACACCATATGGTTTTAGCATTAGAACATTGGTATAATAATGAACGATGAGGAAGAAAGCAGGAGACATTATGGAATCAAATACACAACACATGAAGCAGGTGTGGGCATGAAAAATTGGATTACCTTTATTTCCGTATTCTTTGTTTCTTTAGCACTTGTCATAACAATTATAGTAGTTTGGAATGCTGATGCGCCGTTTGCGGATATCGAGAAGCAAGCAAAGGAACTTGCCATTGAACAAGGGCATATTGTCGATGCGACGAGCTCGTATACGTATAACGGTCAATCATCGTACGTCACGATTTTCGGGGTAGACGAAAATGGTGATGAAAAAGCTGTCTTTGTTCCGAAGAGCCTAGAAGAGGAATTCATACAGGAAGTGTTAGTAAAAGACGGTATTACGAAAGAGCAAGCTTTAGATGTTTTAAGCGATGAAGCCGGTGTTAAAGAGCTGCTTCACGCAAAGTTAGGTTTCGAAAAGCCAGGCGCTGTATGGGAATTGACGTATTTAAACGATCAAGGTCAGCTTAACTACGTCTACATTTTACATAGCAACGGCGAATGGTGGAAACGCATTTTAAATTTGTAAGGAGAGAATCCCCATGAATCATTTATTAGCGAACCGTGCACAAACATTAACACCATCTGCAACACTAGCCATTACTGCCAAAGCGAAGGAATTAAAAGAGCAAGGCGTTGACGTAATCGGCTTAGGCGCAGGTGAACCAGATTTCAACACACCAGAAAATATTTTGCAAGCAGCGAAAGATTCAATGGATGCAGGCTTAACGAAGTATACGCCAGCAGGAGGTTTACCGGCATTAAAGCAAGCGGTTATTGCCAAGCTTGAGCGCGACAACCATTTAACCTATGGCGCAAACGAAGTAATGGTCGGTGTTGGTGCAAAGCATGTACTGTACACATTATTCCAGGTTATTTTAAATGAAGGCGATGAAGTGATTATTCCAATCCCGTATTGGGTATCGTATCCAGAGCAAGTTAAGCTTGCCGGTGGTGTGCCTGTATACATCGAGGGAACAGCAGAACAGCAATACAAAATTACAGCGCAACAATTACGCGATGCTGTAACTGACAAAACGAAAGCGGTTATTATTAACTCTCCAAGTAATCCATCGGGTATGATTTATTCTAAAGCGGAATTAGCCGAGCTAGCAGCAGTAGCAGAAGAGAAAAACATTTTAATCGTGTCAGACGAAATTTATGAAAAGCTTGTGTATGGCGACAACGCACATTACTCAATCGCACAGCTTTCTGATAGTGTGAAGGCACGCACAATTGTTGTAAACGGTGTAGCAAAATCACACTCAATGACAGGATGGCGCATCGGTTACGCAGCAGGTAATGCGGTAATCATTAAAGCGATGACAGACCTTGCTTCTCACTCGACGTCAAACGCGACAACGACAGCACAATATGCGACAATTGAAGCATACAATGGTCCTCAAGATACGGTCGAAAAAATGCGTCAAGCGTTCGAAAGCCGTCTTGAAGTCATTTATCCTAAGTTAAGCGCAATTCCTGGCTTCAACGTATTAAAGCCACAAGGAGCGTTTTACTTACTACCAGACGTAGCAGAAGCTGCACAAAAAACAGGTTACGCATCAGTTGACGATTTCGTAGCCGCATTATTAACAGAAGCAAACGTGGCGGTTGTGCCAGGCTCAGGCTTCGGTTCACCACGCACAATTCGTTTATCGTATGCAACATCATTAGAACTACTAGAAGAAGCGGTAAAACGTATGCATGCATTTGTTGAAAGTAAATGGCAAGCATAATTCCCTTCTTCTAATGTAGCAGGAGGAAATTATGAAAAAAATTACAATTAGTGACATGCCAAAGCACATTGGCGAAACAGTTAAGATGGGTGCATGGCTCGCAAATAAGCGTGCAAGCGGAAAAATGGCGTTTTTACAACTACGTGACGGCTCAGGCTTCGCACAAGGCATCGTTGTAAAGGAAGAAGTTGGCGAGGAGCTATTCGCTGTAGCAAAAGGCATGACGCAAGAAACGTCAATGTATGTGATCGGTGAAGTAAAAGCAGACGAGCGTTCAACGTTCGGCGCAGAGCTAAACGTAACAGGCATCGAAGTCATTCATGCAGCGAAAGACTACCCAATTACACCGAAAGAGCACGGCACGGAGTTTTTAATGGACAACCGTCATTTATGGCTGCGCTCTCGTAAGCAGCATGCGGTCATGAAAGTGCGTAACGAAATTATTCGCGCGACGTATGAATTCTTTAACGACAACGGCTTTACGAAAATGGACCCACCAATTTTAACTGGTTCTGCACCAGAAGGCACTTCAGAATTATTTGCGACGAAATACTTTGATGAAGATGCGTACCTATCTCAATCTGGTCAGCTTTACATGGAAGCTGCGGCAATGGCATTAGGGAAAGTATTCTCATTTGGTCCGACATTCCGCGCTGAAAAATCAAAAACGCGTCGTCACTTAATCGAGTTTTGGATGATTGAGCCGGAAATGGCATTTGTGGAGTTTGACGAAAACTTAGAAGTACAAGAGCAGTACGTCACACATATCGTACAATCTGTGCTAAAAAACTGCAAAATGGATTTAGAGCGTTTAGGTCGAGACACATCGAAGCTAGAACAAATTCAAGCACCATTCCCACGCATTTCATACGACGATGCCATCACGTTTTTACATGAGCAAGGCTTCGACGATATCGAGTGGGGCGATGACTTCGGTGCACCACATGAAACGGCGATTGCGAATCATTTCGATAAGCCAGTGTTCATTACGTGCTACCCGACTGGCATTAAGCCGTTCTACATGCAGCCGCACCCCGAGCGCGATGACGTCGTGTTATGTGCGGACTTAATTGCACCAGAAGGCTACGGCGAAATTATCGGTGGTTCAGAGCGTGTGCATGACTACGATTTATTAAAGTCTCGCTTAGAGGAACACAACTTATCAATGGACGCGTACAAATGGTATTTAGAGCTACGTCAGCAAGGCTCAGTGCCGCACTCAGGCTTCGGTTTAGGTCTTGAGCGTACAGTGGCGTGGATTTCAGGAACAGAACACATTCGTGAAACGATTCCATTCCCGCGTTTACTTAACCGTCTATACCCTTAATTGTAAAACTAGCACGTTATCGTTACACAAAAAGCCGTCACAATTCGTGACGGCTTTTTGCTTGAATTCATGATTATAAATCAATCGTAATTCCTTTATACTTCACAATACCCCAAACGAATGCGACAACGGCAATACCGAAAAATAAAGGTACCCATAAAATGAGCATGATGAGCATTGAATCATCAATCCCACTTGTCGCTAGCTCAAAGAAGTAGCCTAAAAATACAGAAGAAGTCCAAGAGAAAATGAATGTTGAAATGCCACCCCAAATAATCCACGCATTGTAGTCGGTCATTTTGTGCATCGCTACGCCGACAATAATACCGACAATGGTTGCAATAAGAGATACGATAACGAGTGTAGGATCCGTTAAAAATTCTGTCATCATCAAAACTCCTTTACTATGTACTATGCTCAAATGACATTGAACATGATTACCTATAAAATACCACTATTTAAACGAGATGTCACATGTTCAATATGTGTTTCTACTATTTAAATGGTGAAGTGTCATACATTTGTAAAAAAAAGAGCAAGGTAGCTAGATGCAAAAGGACAACAATCCGTTCGTATAGACCGATTGAAGTCGTTTCAATTAATAAAATATTTCATTCTCGTCATAGAAATGCCATAATTAAAAAGGGTTTCAGAAAAGCCTACGAATACTTGATAAATCAAGCTTTAGCGCGTGTTTGAAGCGCATATAACGACGCTGTGAAAGCAGCACGTTATATTCTAATTGTTAGTTAAATGGAAGAATGTTTCGAGATTACTTTGACTTCCTGTGCAACTTCACATAAAATTTGAGTAGGTTAGAGGGGTAATTAAACATTATAGGTGTAATACAGTTGAAACGGTATAGAGGCAATTTCTCATAAGTAGCAACAACAGTGCGAGGGGCTATTTGTGCAGTAGGACTCTACGAATATTTGATGGACTCATTGAACATCATTTAGGGAATTCGTTTTACTTTTCAGCTGTGCGTTTCTCTGTGTAATCGGATGAGTTCGTCAAAGCTTTTTGAGCATGTGCGCTTTACATAGCAATCAACAACTGCGTACATCGTTCACGTAATTTTTACAATATGATGATTTGGTGGCTTGTTCAAATGCAATGTGAGGAGAGCAGCGATTACTGTTAGGCATGTATAATGTCTAGTAACTTCAGAATGCCATATATATCTGTTAAATATGGTCGTGTGAGCATCGTTTGATGGGTAGATATGACAGTTCTAGCCAGCTCAATTAGATTGAAGGGAGTTCACCTATGAAAGCGAAAATGAAAGGGACTTTTCTCGCTGCATTAATGGGTATTAGTGCACTTGTTTTAGGTGCATGTGAGCCATTACTGTTCTTAGATCCTAAAGGTCCTCAAGCTCAGCGCCAAGCAGATGACACAATGCTTTTAATTTATGTCATGTCTGCAATTGTTCTCGTGGTATTAGTAATTTTAGCGGTAATGCTAGTGAAATACCGCGCGTCTAAACAACGCCCAGATTATGAGCCACCACACATTGAAGGTAGTGTGCTTATCGAGGCAATCTGTATCGGTATTCCTGTAATCATCGTTATTTTCTTATCAGTAGTTTCTGTTAAATCAAACTACATCGTAGAATCGGTTCCACAAGGATATGAAGATACAGAACCATTAGTAGTATACGCTTCATCTTCTAACTGGAAATGGCATTTCAGCTACCCAGAAGAAGATATCGAAACTGTAAACTATTTATTTATTCCAGCAGGTCGTGCTCTTGAATTCCGTTTATATTCTTACGGACCAATCACAAGTTTCTGGATTCCACAATTAGGTGGACAAAAATATGCCATGGCTGACATGGAAACAACTTTACACTTAGCTGCCGACAAACCAGGTGAATTCATGGGTCGTAACGGTAACTTTAGTGGTGCAGGTTTCGCGGAAAACACATTCAATGTTAAAGCGATGCCACAAGCTGAATTTGACGAGTGGGTAGAAGAAGTACATGCTACTGCTGAACCACTTACTGAAGAAAAGTTTGACGAATTATTAGAGCCGGGTCACTTAGGTACTTCAACGTACACTGGTACTCACTTAGAATTCTCACCGTCTCCAGGTAAACATAGCTCTCACAGTGTGAAAGACCCAGACGCAGAGGAACATTCTTCTCACTAATCTTTTAACTTATTCGTAGCGAAAAAGTAATAAATCATCTGGAAGGAGTTACGAAAAGATGGAATTCTTTGAGCGATTCGCCATACCACATCCAAGTTTCTTAATTTATGTGGCAATGGCTTCCATGATCATAGGTGCGATCGTTATCGTTGCTGGTATCACGTACTTAAAAAAATGGGGCTATTTATGGCGTGAATGGATCACAACTGTTGACCATAAGAAAATCGGTATCATGTACCTTATTACAGCGTTATTAATGCTGTTCCGCGGTGGCGTAGATGCAGTAATGCTTCGTTACCAACTTGCAATGCCTGAAAATACTTTCTTAGATTCTCAACATTATAATGAAGTATTTACAACACACGGGATCGTAATGATCCTATTCATGGCAATGCCATTCATTATTTTCTTCTTTAACTTCCTTGTACCATTACAAATTGGTGCTCGTGACGTAGCGTTCCCACGCTTAAACTCATTAAGTTTCTGGTTAATGTTCATGGGTATGGGGTTATTCAACATTTCATTCGTAATCGGTGGTTCACCGGATGCGGGTTGGACATCTTACTTCCCGTTAGCGGGTAACGAGTTCTCTACTTCGGTAGGTACGAACTACTACATGATTTCTTTACAAATTGCGGGTCTTGGTACGTTAATGACAGGTATTAACTTCATGACGACAATCTTCCGTATGCGTGCTCCAGGTATGACGTTAATGCGTATGCCAATGTTCACTTGGTCAGCACTTATTTCTAACGTAATTATCGTATTCGCGTTCCCTGTATTAACAGTAGCGTTAGCGATGGGTACGTTAGACCGTTTAGCAGGAACTCAGTTCTTCACAACGGAAAATGGTGGTATGGACATGCTTTGGGCCAACCTATTCTGGGTTTGGGGTCACCCTGAAGTATATATCTTAATCTTACCAGCATTCGGTTTATTCTCTGAGATCATTCCAGTATTCGCTCGTCGTAACTTATATGGTTACACGTCAATGGTTTGGTCAATGATTATTATCTCAGTATTCTCATTCGGAGTTTGGACTCACCATTTCTTCACAATGGGTCAAGGTGCGTTAACAAACTCAGTATTCTCTATTACGACGATGGCAATCGCTGTACCAACAGGGGTTAAAATCTTCAACTGGTTATTCACGCTTTACAAAGGTAAAATTGAAATGACAACACCAATGCTTTACTCGATGTTATTCATTCCATTATTTACTCTTGGTGGTGTAACAGGGGTTATGCTTGCGATGTCAGCAGCTGACTACCAATACCACAACTCAATGTTCTTAGTAGCCCACTTCCATAACGTAATCATCCCAGGTGTTGTTTACGCGATGTTAGCAGGTTTAACATTCTACTGGCCGAAATTATTCGGTTTCATGCTTAACGAAAAGTTAGGTAAAGCAACTGCTTGGGTTATGTCAATCGGTTTCGTGTTATCATTCATCCCAATGTACATCACTGGTTTAGATGGTCAACCACGTCGCGGATACACATATTCTGAAGCAAGTGGCTATGCTACATTAAACATGGTTGCCTTCATTGGTGCGATGATTATGTCTGTATCATTCTTAATGCTTGTGTATAACATTTATTACAGCTTCCGTAACTCACCACGTGATATTGGTGATGACCCATGGGATGCTCGTTCTCTTGAGTGGGCGACAAATACGCCAATTCCTGAGTACAACTTTGCTGTATTACCACAAATTAAATCTCGTGAAGCATTCTGGGATCATAAATATGGTGGTAAAGATAAAGACTTATTCGCAGGTCAAAAAATCGAGCGAATTCATATGCCTAACAAATCAGGCGTACCATTTATTATGAACGTATTCTTCTTCGTATTAGGATTCTGCTTAGTATTCTCGATGTACATCCCTGCAATTATTGCATTCGTAGGTGTGTTAGCTTGTATGGCTCACCGTTCGTTCGAGGATGATCACGGATTCTACTTCGAAGTTGAAGAAATCGAAGAAATTGAACGTGAAAAGCGAGGTGCGATTAAATAATGGCTCATGTTGACACTTCAAAACCTTTAGAGTATCAAACAGAAGAAGGTCGTTTAAAGATCTTAGGTTTCTGGATTTTCTTAGGTGCCGAAATCATGCTTTTCGCGACATTATTTACATGTTACTTTGTAATGGAAGGTCGCACAGGTAATGGTCCAACTGGCGCAGAAATCTTCGAGATTGGCCCAGTTTTAATTGAAACATTCGTACTTTTAACAAGTAGTTTCACAATCGGTTTAGCAATTCATGCTATGCGATTAGGTGCTAAAAAAGCAACAATCAACTTCATGATCGTTACTTTATTATTAGGTGCTGTGTTCTTAAGTGTAGAGATTTACGAGTTCTATCACTATGCACACATCGGCGCTGGAATTACAGTTTCAGGTTTCACATCTACATTATTAACAACTCTAGGTACACACGGACTTCACGTAACGTTCGGTTTATTCTGGGGTGCAGCGATTATTATCCAAATCGCTAAACGTGGTCTAAACAACGTGACAGCAAATAAAGCGTTTATCTTCTCTTTATACTGGCACTTCCTAGACGTAGTTTGGATTTTCATCTTCAGCTTCATCTATCTGAAAGGAATGTTGTAATATGGCACAATTCTTTCCTAAAGGTCAGGTAATGGGCTTCATCTTCTCACTAGTTTTAACTGTTGTGGCGATGTTAGTGTATTTCTTAGACATGTCATTTGGCGTAGGTATGGCTGTATTACTGATCACAGCATTCTTACAAGCAACACTACAGTTAGTTGTATTCATGCACGCTGGTGAATCAGAAGATAAATGGGCAATCTACATTAACGTAATTTACGGTATCGTAATTGCATTAATGACAGTGTTCGGTTCATTATTAATCTTTAACTGGGATATGTAATTCTCAAAAAAGTCGTCGCTCGATTTCGAGTGGCGGCTTTTTTTATGCAGTAAATTCAATGCATTGTTCACACAAAGTCGCGTCGCTTTATGCTAAAATAGATGAATCGATAAAAAGAAAGGAGTCTAAACATATGATGACGAACCGACTCCGTTTTTGGACGGAACAGCGACAAGTAAATGTACCACAGCTGTTCTTTCAATGCTATAAGGAACTGAACATTACTGATGAAGAGGCGATGATGTTGCTGCACATGATGAATTATCATGAGCAAGGTAACGATTTCCCAACGCCTGCACAAATCGCCACATATATGCACTTAACGGCACACGAAATTACGATGAAATTGCAGCGTGTATTGCAGCACGGCTTTTTAGAGCTGCGACAAGGTGTGGACGAACAAGGGATGATTTATGAAAAATATACGCTTTATCCGTTGTGGGAAAAAATTTGCCTGCATTATGAGCGTAAGGAAGTCGAACAGCAAGAGCAGGTGGAAAAATCGGAGGAGAGCGATATTTTCCAATTGTTTGAGCAGGAGTTTGGACGACTACTATCACCAATTGAAATTGAGACAATCGGCATGTGGATTGACCAAGATGCGCATACGCCAGCGCTCATTAAAGAGGCATTGAAGGAAGCCGTTATTGCAGGGAAGTTAAACTTGCGCTACATTGACCGCATTTTATTTGATTGGAAAAAGAAAAACGTCAAGACGATTCAGCAGGCGAAATCGCATAGCGCACAGTTTCGCGCTGGAGGGCAGTCGCGTATTACCGTGCAGCCTGCCCCTGATGCACCACCAGTGGAATCTGTACCGTTTTACAACTGGCTAGAGGAGAGAGATTAACGATGTTGTCAAAACAAAAATGGCTGTCGTTTTTAGACGTCATGGACGCGATGTATCCAGAGGCGCATTGCGAGCTGGTGCATGATAATCCGTTTGAGCTGACGATTGCGACGCTTTTGTCGGCACAATGTACAGATGCGCTTGTGAACCGTGTGACGAAAGATTTATTCCAAAAGTATAAGACACCGCATGATTATTTAGCGGTGCCGCTAGAGGAATTGCAGCAAGATATTCGCTCGATTGGGTTATATCGCAATAAAGCAAAAAATATTCAAGCACTTTGCGTACGCTTACTAACGGAGTACGATGGGGTCATTCCAGCAAACCGCGAAGATTTAGTGACGTTACCAGGTGTTGGACGCAAAACCGCAAACGTCGTGTTATCGGTCGCATTTGACGTACCCGCGATGGCTGTTGATACACATGTCGAGCGCATTGCGAAACGTCTTGGGTTATGCCGCTGGAAAGATAGCGTACTTGAAGTCGAACAAACGATTATGAACAAAACACCGATTGAGCGTTGGAGCAAGGCGCATCATCAAATGATCTTTTTCGGACGCTATCACTGTAAAGCACAAAACCCAGGCTGTCATGCGTGCCCATTACTTGTCGATTGCCGAGAAGGTCAGAAACGGTTGAAAAAAGGCTTGGTGAAGGACGTATGATTGAAGCAAATGTAGAGCAGCTAGCAAAAGAACGTGTGGATGCGTGGCTAGACGAATGGCTCGTCATGGAGGAAGCGATTCGCACGATGCATACAGCACGCGACAAAGCGGTAAAGGATGCGATGGTGGCGGCAATTCGTCACTACGAGCAGTTTATCGTTGCAGCGTCACAAACGGATCAGACGCATATTGAAGCAGGCGATGAATTTATGTGCATGCCAATTAACGGGACGGAGCGCTTTTTATTCATTCAAGCAAAGCCGGGGCAATATGCGTGCTATCGTCAGCTAGATGAACTGTTTAAAGAAACGAAAAAGCGTATGGCACGAATACGCACACAGCTGAAAAAATAACAATTTGTCACACGCAAACTGCACGCGTGTGGCTTTTTTGCGTATAATAAAGGAAATGAAAAGGGGGCGCACGAATGAAACAATTTATTTGTCACAGCGTTGATGAACTTGAAGCGCTACTGGACAAAGCGTATGTATCCAAAATTTGAGGAAGTAAACGATGCGTTAACGTTCGATCAATATGAGCTAGATGACCAATTGCGTGAGATTTTAAAGCCGACGTGGTATTGGAGCGGCATTAATATGAGCTTTATGGCGTTAAGCATTGCGCTGTTGACGACGAATTGGTTGATGTCACTCGTACTTGTCGGTGGTGTCGTTTGGTCGATTGTGCAACATGCGCGTTTTCGTAAGCGAATGAAAACACATTACGAGGCGTATTACCGTGAGCATGTTGTGAAACCGACACTCGCAACTGTTGTGAAGGAATATGAACAACTTGGTGTGTCGATGACGTGTCAGTACGTTGCGGATGAGACGTTGCCAGACGATATCATTGATGCGTCACCACTTGCGATGTATAAAGGGCATACACGCAGCAGCTGTGATTATATTCACGGAGTATACCGCGATATGCCGTATGAAGGTGCGCTCGTGACGCTGTACAAAGATATGGTAGAAGATACCGTATTTGCGGATCCGTACACGCTCGTGGCTTTTGAAGGAACGTTGCTGCGTGTTGAGCTGCCTATTGATTGCAGCGGTACGCATCGCATCATTCCTGGCGTGTTTGTTGCGACAAGCTGGAAGACGACGATGGAAAAGCAAGTATCGATGGTGGCGTATAAAACGCTGTTGAAAAACGATGAGCAGTTGAAGCAGCTTGCGTTAACAAATGTGACCGATGAGACGTTTCAGGAGCGCTTTAAAGTCCATACGAGCGATGAGGTGGAGGTTAAAGAGGTGCTGACTGAGGCGGTGCAAAAGGAGCTATTGAAATTGCTTCCTGTGTTACAAAAGCATGATGTGTCAATGCAACTTTTGCTAAAAGGGCAGGCGATGTATGTCATGTTACAGCGCAATCGTTACGTAGCAGAGGAGCGCATACATTTAGCGTTAGATGATGTGCAGCTGCATAGTATTTACACAGGGCTTGTGCTACAGTTACGCGTTGTTGAGATGTTTCATAAAGCAGTAAAAAACTAGCGAATCCGATGACGGGCGCTAGTTTTTTACTGTTTACAAAATCTCATATTTTTTATGGCTAATAATTGTGCGCTCATTTGAGAAGAAGCGCTGTGCTTTTTCATGAAAGGCCGGATGAATAATTACCATTACGGAGTTTTCGTAAATGATTTCTACCGTTCCTTCAAGTGTTACTTTGTCTTTTGTAAAACGAATGTGGTCGCCAATTTTTACTGTTGCTGTCATTATTTTCACCTACTACTTGTTTTGTTGCTTATAGAATAGCGACACGCTGACCGAAAGTCCACTATATATACTACGAAATGTCGCAATATGCGGAAAAATATGTATAAACGATGGCGGTGGATTGATAAAAAGAACCCCGATTTGAAACAGTATTGTCTCGAATCGGGGTTTTTCGTGTTTAAGATGCGCTGCCGCCTTCTGTAGCAGGAGGTGTGACAGGAGCCGGAGTTGGCTCAGGAGTCGGAGCAGGTGCTGGAGCCGGAGTCGGTTCCGGAGCAGGTGCTGGCTCAGGAGCAGGAGTTGGCTCAGGAGCCGGAGTTGGCTCAGGAGCCGGAGTTGGCTCAGGAGTCGGAGTTGGCTCAGGAGTCGGTGTTGGCTCAGGAGTCGGCGTTGGCTCAGGTGTTGATGAGCTGCCGTTATCACCATTACTGCTGTTATTGTTGTTTGAATTATTGTTACCGCTATTGTTATTGCTGTTTGAGTTGTTGTTTGTTGCTGCGTCATCATCCTCATTGTTGCTTGAATTGTCTGATGAGTCGCCATCTTCATCGTTCGTTGAATCAGTATTTGATGAATCACCTTTATCATCCTCTTCAACTAACGTGTCATCTTGTTGTTCCTCTTCCTCTGGTGATTCATCTTTTTCAGACGGAGGAGGTGTGTCCTCTTTTGGCTTCGTATCTTCTTTTTTATCCTCTTTTGGCTTCGCAATTTGCTGTGCCCCTTTACCGCCATGTACGAATAATTCAAGGCGTCCTGATGACGATGAGCGTAACGGAATCGAGCCTGGTGCGATACGTTTTTCGTACACAGAGCTTGGCTTTTTAAATTTCGCCTTACGATCTTCGTCCTCAAGCGTGTCAGATAAATCGGTCATTACAGTTTTAAATAATGTTTGTGGCATGTAACGTTCATCCCACGTCGTAATTGGTGTTGTGTTTTGCTCATAGCCACCCCAAATCGCGATTGAGTAAGCTGGTGAGTAACCAACGAACCACGTATCTGGTACGGCATTATATGGATATGGTGTCGGGTCCGAGTAGTTTGTCGTACCTGTTTTACCAGCGACATCAATGCCTGAAACGTTTGCACGACGAGCTGAGCCGTCTGTTGCAACAACGTCACGTAAAATATCAGTGATCATATATGCTGTGTAGTCTTGCATAGCAACGTGTGATTCTGGCGTGTAGTTCACCGTTTCACCGTCGCGGAATTCTACTTTTGTAATGACATGTGGCTCTGTAAATACGCCGTTGTTTCCGAATGCTGCGTATGCGCCCGCCATTTCGATTGGTGATAAGCTAATGTTACCGCCACCGAGTGCGTCTGATTCGTATACGCCGTGGTCTGGAATGTCAATACCTAAGCGTGCCATAAATTCGGCTGACGTTTCCGTACCGATTTCGTGCATAATTTTTACTGCGGGTACGTTACGAGACGTCGATAATGCATAACGTAACGTTTCAGCGCCGTGATAGCTGCTATCCCAGTTCGTTACGCTTTGACCACTTTCGTATTTGTAGCGTTCATCGACAAGTGTCGTACCTGTTGACCATTGCTCTTTATCAATGATTGGACCATAGACAGAAAGTGGTTTAATGGTCGAACCAGGTGAGCGGTTTAAATTGTACGCATAGTTCCAACCGCGCTCCTCACCGTAGTGACGTCCGCCACCGACTGCACGTAATGCGCCCGTTTTCGTATCAACGACTGCAACACCTGTTTGAATGTCCTCTGTTGGGAAGTTGCTGTCGTCATTTAATTTTTGCTCAACAATTTTTTGTGCTTGTGGGTCAAGCGTCGTATAAATTTTAACACCTTCATCTAATGAGAATGTTTGCTTATCATTAGTTGCTTGAATTTTTTCGACTTCCTCTAGCACAACTTGTAAAAATGCTGGGTAATCTGTTGAGGTGAACTGATTACGATCTCCCTCAGGTAAAATGGCTTCTGCGACAGAGCGACCTTTTGCAGCGCCTGCTTCTGCTTCTGTTACTTTACCGTGCTGTACCATTAAGCTTAGTACGATGTTGCGGCGGTTTTCCGCATTTTCTGGATACGTGAATGGATTGTAGTTATTTGGGCTTTGCGGCATCCCGGCAAGTGTTGCCATCTCATCAAGTGATAGCTCATTTAATTCTTTACCATAAAAATATTTCGCCGCTGTGCCAAAGCCATAAACACGGCCAGACATTAAAATTTTATTGAAGTACATCTCAAAAATTTCTTCTTTTGAGTACTCTTGTTCAAGCTGATACGCTAAGTATGCTTCTTGTGACTTACGCTCTAATGTCTTTTCGTTTGTGAAGAACGAGTTTTTCACGACTTGTTGCGTAATCGTTGATGCACCTTGTGAGCCGAAGCCATCTGTTACGTTTGCGAGTACAGCAGACATTAAACGTAAAAAGTCGATACCACTATGCTCGAAAAAGCGTACGTCCTCTGTTGCTAAAATCGCATCGACCATTTGTGGTGGAATGTCCTCGTATTCAATATACGTTCGATTTTGAACACCTATTGTCGCGAATATTTCACCGTTTTTATCATAAAACTCCGCTGATAACGGGTCTGTTAATAGCTCTTCCTCTAGCTCAGGTGATTGTGAAACGTAATAAGCGAAAAATCCTGCACCTGTTAGTCCACCGGCAATGCCGAGCAACAAGATAATTAAAATGGCACGCTTGATCCACGTACCAATCGATGTTTTTGGCTTTTCGGTTACCGGTTTTTTCTTTGCTTTGCGACGTTCTCCTCGTGATTGAGGAGTCTGTTGCTTTTCTGACATGTAAATCCCTCTCTTTCAACACACAGCTTGTCGTTTACGATGTGTACAAATGCTCCACCGCTTTTAAATAATCTAGGCGCGGATAGTAGCCTAATGTCATTTCATAGCAATGCTGTTCAAACGTTGCTAGTGGAATAGATTTGCGCCCGCCGTTTTGCATGCTTTGCCACGCTTGTTGCAGCATTGGAAAAGGCATTAAAAAGTAGCGGTTTAATTTTGAAAAGCGCACGATAAAAAATGTTGTTCCACCTTGCTCAGCGACAGCTTGCATATGCGCGACTTGGTGAGGATGAATATTTTTTAACGGGAACGATGTTTTATTTTCAGTTTCCTTCGCCTCAAAATCAATATACCGCGCTTGCCACACACCGTTGTAATCGGTCGTTGAGGGCGTGCGGAAATATGCCTCAGTTATATTATAGGTACGATTTTTGAGGGGGTTAATTGATTTTCCTTAATGATTTAAAGACTATTTGTAAAACGCCCCTTCATATTTCGCCCTCTTATAAAATTGAGGTCTATCAAATGTCAATAATACATCATTTTTTATCCTTTTGTACATATTTTAAACAGGCATCTATTGCATTCAAATATTAAGACGTTAAAATAATGAAATAGGATTCTAAAGCTATTGAATTAATATTTTTTGATTATTATGAAATACTCGCAAAAAATTTATTCAACCCTTAAATCGTGAAACGAGTAATTGCTCATGCAATTACTCGTTTTTGTAATTACAAATATTTTAGTCGTTGTTTTCGTCTGATGTTTTTGCAGGTGTTTTGAAATCTGATAGTATTTTTAATATTTTATCAGCACTCAATTGACGTTTATAAGTAACGTTTAGTCCGTCTTTTTTTAGTTGATTAAAGAAATTTTTACTAGCTTCAATTTTGTATTCTTCAATTTTTCGTAAATCAGAGTCTTTATCTAGGTCCTTACTTTCAATTATAAGGTTGATTGAATTCGAACCTCTATCATCAGTGAGAACATACATAAAGTCAGGACTAGTTGTTCCTCCAAAATACATGGGAACTTTAATCGATCGACGTGGAATTTTACCGAACACTTCGACATGTTCGATGTTAGAATATTTTATATTTTCTTCTTCGATAGGTGAATCGAAAACAAAGCTATTATATAGATAATTATTAGGTAAAATATTATCAGATTTAATTATACCGATATCAGCTTGAGAAATAGAATCTTTCGGTGTACCATCAGCGTGTGTCAAAGCTGTGGAACCAACTATATTATCTAATTTCCTAAATTTATATAGTGACGCAAACTCTTTTATAAACCATTTTTCGAAATTAGATGTAAACATTTGTACAGAATTATGTGTAGGTGAAATTTCTTGATTAGTGATTTTGTAGAATTCCACAATTTCTTCATGTAATACATTTATAGGAATACATGTTTTGTTATTTAGCTTCTTTAAAAATTCGCCATAACCGATTTTGGTATCTGTAACTATGAATTCACCTTCATATTCTTCTTTTAAGAGGATTGAATTGCCATCTGAAGTAATGGTTTTCTTTTGGAACGAAGAATATTCATTTTTGAATAAATCTACTGTAAGGCTAAACCTAATGCCTTCGCGAATTAAATTCTCAGAAATATTTTCAAAATCTACCATATAGTTTTGGTTGATATCATTCCATAGGCTTTTAATTTTTTCGAAATTTTCTTTACGTATTTTTACTTCGATAGGTTTTCCTTTTGTTACTTTTCCAGGTTTTAAACCTACTTTAAAATCTGGATATGCTGCATAAAAATCATCGCGATTTACTTCAATAACATTATAGTCTTCATCTATAAATTCGTTAGCCATCAATAGTCCTGCTAAAACAGCAGGTTTCTTTCCTAGTTTATTGGCTACGTTATTCAATAAATCTTTGATATTCGTATAATTTGTTATTCCATCGTTAATTTCATCATATAGTTTATTTGCGAAGTTACTCTCTGTATGGTCAATAAGATAGTTTAAATAGAATGAATCTTCTCCAGCAACAGCTCTAATACCGTATTCATTTACAGGTAAACGTAATCCACGTCCTACCTCTTGGATCTTAGAATTCTCACTACCGGAACTACGAAGCTTTGCTATCGTAAATATATTTGGATTGTCCCATCCTTCTCGTAATGTCCATTTAGAAAAAATGAAACGACGTACATTCCAATCGCCATTACTTTTTTTAAATGATATAAGGCTTTTTTTATCACGCAGTATTTCGTTGATCTCTCTTTGAATATCTTCTTCCTTTGTAGAATTATCCATAGAAAAATAACCGCCATTTGTACCACGAATATCTTTAATACTAGCTTCTAGGTAGTCTATATATTCAAGTTCAATACCACGTAGTTGCTCCTTATTCTTGTATTTTTCGATAAGGGCTTCTAGTTTTAAAACCAGCGTTTTTTGGAAATATGTTCTTAAAGGTCCATCAGATCCATCTTTTTGACGATAACTTTCTGGTAAATCAATGAAGAATAGTGTCAAGGACTTATATTTAGGGAATTTAGAAATGAAGTTAATTTGTTCTGTACGTAAATGCAAGTCAATAGCTTGGTTTATCATTAGTTCTTGATAACTTTTTGTAAAGACTCCAGGAATTAAAGCGTCACGAACTTGTAATACTTTATCATTATCTAAACGTATGCCTATTTGATTATTTATTTCTTCTTGTTTACCAATATCCTCTATATATAATCCACTAAAGGATTCATCAAGAATATTTAAATTTTCTCCTATATCAATATCATACTCTTTTTTTGTCAGTTCATTTCTAAAACGTACTTTCTGTGGGCGTTTAGTAATTATATTTGTTAATGTGAACCTTGTTTTGTTAAAGTTTTCGAACTCTGGATAATAAACTGACACACCCTTCACTAAATCTTGATTAAATGCATCTGCTGAAGATAAGTTATAAACTAAATTGTCGTAATCTCTAGTTTTATCAGTGTTAAAAGGGAACGTTGCACCAAAACGAATGACAGCTAATGGTTTTAAATGTTCTTGTATAAATTTCCAAGATTGATTTGTACGATCAAATTTATGTGGTTCATCTAAGATTACAACAGGTCGTGTTTCAGCTATGGCATCTGTTGGACGTGTAGTCCCACCTAACATTGTTTGGTCGTAATCGTTACGGTATAGAGTAGAGTATTGACCAGTTTTTAACATACTCATTCCTGTCAAGAAACAAAATAAACTCTCTTTTGAGTAAGAGTCACCATCACAAAACTCATTTATTGAACGAGGTGGATAACGTCGTCCCTTTTTATTTTGGGTTTGTGAATCCAAAACAGATAACTTTAATTCAAGATTTGAAAACTCTTCATAATAATGAATATGACTTTTAAATTCATCTGCTTTCAAAAAGGCCTTCGTACCTTCTTTGATTGGTACAGTAGGGGTAATAATAATAAACTTATTAAATCCATAAGCTCGCTTTAGTTCATACATTAAACGTGAATAAACATAAGTTTTTCCTGTACCCGTTTCCATTTTTACATCAATTCCAAGAAATGAGTCATTTTCTAATTGCTTGGATAGAAAAGAAGTACGTAATCCTAAATCAATTTTATTTCTATCTTGAATTGATAAAATGTTTTGAATAAATGTTTCACGAGTAAATGTATCTTTTAGATTGAATATAGGATTAGCTGTTGAATTTTCTCGTGATAAAGGGATATTCTTGAAAACGTCTACAACAGATTTAATAGCTTCTACTTGATACTCTAGTTCTTGAAATTGCATAATTATTCAACCCTCTTTTCTAATGAGATACCTTTACGGGTACGTAAAGCAATGTCTAATTCACGTAACTCATTAAAACCAATTGATGGCGTAAATACAGTTATATTTCGAATATCCATAGTTTTATTATCAATCATGTTTAGCAACTCAACTACATTGTCGGAATTTAGGCCTTTGTTAATTAAATACATACGTTTTTTATATTGATATGCAGTGTAATTAGTTAATTCAATTTCATTAGCTTTAGCTAATCGTCCAAAACCATCTTTCATTAACCAAGTGCATAATATTGTTTGAAGACCAGGAGTATCTTTGTAATCGTATTTTGAAAGAAGGTCTTCAGTATTGAGTTCAAATGAAATTTGTTCTGCTGCCTCGAGAGAAAAATCTTTAACTTTTTCTAAATTTATTCCAGGTGCTTGACGAACTACAAATGTTTTGAAGCCATAGTCAATATCCGCACCGGTTTCGTCCTTTATTTTGTTTGCTGCTAAACGTATGCGTTGTCGACCTAATTCATCAAGAGTACGGTATCCGTCTTGATAAGCTTGTTTTTTCTCTGGAATTTCATGCGGTATTTGGACCATAATATATTGGCGATTAATCTGATCTTTAGCATTCATTCGCATTACTGCATCCGCGGTTGTTGCCGAACCGGAAAAATAATCTAAAATTATCATGTCTTTTTTAGCAGGTGCGATTTCTAGAATTCTTGTTAACAAGTTAATTGGTTTAGGTGTTTCAAAATATTCACTTGTTCCAAAGTAATTTTCTAATTCTCGTGTTGCTCGAAACGATGTAAATGCTTTATGTTGCCACAATGTCTTTTGGGACTCTGTTTCACTACGCTTTTTTTGGTAAATTTGAATTTTTCCGCTTTCGTTCCGTTTGGCAATTAAATTATGGAATTCTGTTCTAGCTTTTTCACCTTCGCCTTTGCCCCAGCGCCATACACTTTGAATCCCGTTAGTTGTAGCTGGATAAACTTCTTCCCAACCTGTTTGTGGTTCCAATGAAATAGGCATAAATCCGTTCTCATCTACCATTGTCGTGTTCACATAAAATGGGTAATGTAAATTTTCTCGATTCGTAATATTAAATTTTTTAGCGTTACGGTTCCTTAATCCCTGTAAATCAAAACCACCTAATTCATCGTAGAATTCGAATTTATTATCGGCTTTAGGAACTTCGCGTAATTCCACTAGTTCAGCATTTTTAGCGTAGACGTAAAGAGTTTCATGTGTTTTAGCAAAGTGACCATAACGGCGACCTTCCGTTTTCACTATAATAGTGTTGTTTGCTAGCATGTTACTCTCCCCAAATAGTTCATCCAACAGGAATTTTAAGTTATTTTGTTCGTTATCATCTATACTAACAAACATTACACCTGTTTCTCGCAATAATTTATAACCTAGTAAAACTCGTGGGTACATAAAAGTAAGCCATGCTGAATGGCTGCTGCGGCCTTGTAAATTTAAAATTCGTTGGGCTTTTTCTTGTGATCCAACTATTTCAGTTAATTCATCTAAATTAAATATAAATTTGTCATTGTAACTAAATTCGTCGCTTCCTGTATTGTAAGGAGGATCGATATAAATAACATCGATTTTATCTTCATAAGAGTGACGCAAATGCTTCAATACATCTAAATTATCTCCAATATAGTATGTATTTTTACTGTTACTATCTTCATCGAGTAGGGGAGTAATAACCGTGTCAGTTTCTGCATCGGCAAGTAATTTTGCATACTCTTTACCTACAAAATTTAACGCGAATGTTTCCATAGAGTGTTCAATTCCAGCGTTATTGAGAAAGTTTTTAAAACGTTCAAATTGAAACAAGCCCTGATGATCGAAAAATTGTGGATATTGATTTTTTAAAGCAATTAGCGCTTCGTTAGAACTAGGGATTTCATTTTTATTTGTCATTGAATTACCTCCAATAGTAATTGTTTTGAATGGAAAGTCCAGCGATTATGAAGTGAATAATAAGGCTTAAAAATAAACTTCATCAATTATTTTTATATAATCGAGTTGAGGCTGATAACCAATAGTTAATTCTATTCCGTCTTTTTCAAATGTATCAATCGGAATAGATTTTCTCCCTCCATTTTCTTTCGCATTCCAATAATCAAGTATTATATCACTATCTAAAATATAAATTTTTTTTATAGATTTAAAGTAGAAAATGGCAAAACAAATTGCACCATGTTTTTTTACACTGGCCATATGATCTATTTGATGTTTGTGAAAGTTACTAAGTGGAAATGAAGATTTATTTTTTGTTTCCTTTGCATCAAAATCTAAATACTTAGATTTATATATTCCGTTATAATCCAAGGTAGAAGGTGTTTGAAAATAGGCTTCATTTATTTTCGTTTTTGACCTACTAGTATAGTCTACTGATACAACTGTAATAGGTGTAGGTTTTTTATGGATTACACATATATTGTGTGATAAATAGTACTTATTACTTTCATTTATCATATCTTCTAAAAGCATTCCTCGATTAGAAAATGACTCGCTTTTTGTTTTGGTTTTTTGGATGGATTTATCGCTTTGAGAATCCAATTTCTTGTAGGACCTGCCGTTAGGATAGTTAATTACCATTTGCTGTACTCCTTGTTTAAAAGTGCTTTATTTAACCTTAAAAGTATTTTTGAATTTCTTTTTACTTTCAATGGAAACAATATTTTGATTATCGCTTCCCATAGCTTCTGTGTTGATTATTTTTTCTTCTAAATCATTAAGCTGTGTGCTGGAGAATGAGTTATTAAGTTGCGATATTGCAAATTCTTTTGATTCGCTTTTATATTCTCTCATAATAATTCTATACAAGTTGAAAATTAAATTTTGCATTTTTTCTAGTTCTTGATGACTTTCTTTGTTGGATAGTTTAGCCTGGGATAGTTCGCTTTCTAATTTTTCACATTTAATTTTTAAATCGTGTTCTCGTTTAAACGAACTTCTTAAATGATTTTCTAGTGGTAACAGTGATTCTATCAAATCATCTATGTTATTATGTTTTTTTTGAACTAGATCTGTGATGTTAGGAATTGTAATATCATTACCATCAGATTTTTTTAAAGTTACTGTATCTATTTGGTTTCTTAAATCAATTAGTTGCCTACCGAGTCTATCTTTTTTTTTCCAAAACTCGTAGGCGGGTAAAGCTGAAATGCGTTTTTGTTGGAATAATGCTTCAGAATACTTGTGTATTTCCATGGGTTTAATTAGACCAGAAGGTTTTACCTCATTTTTAAATAAGCTAATAATAGTGTTTACTTCTTCTTTGGATATAGTTAAACGTCTACCGGGCTTAGTCATTAATTGAAAATTCTCCTAACGTTTTAGTTTTTGATTGTAGTATTGAAACCTGTTGAATTTTAGCTTTAAGTTGGTTAATAGTAGTTAAATGTTTATTGTGTAGCATAGGATCGTAACTATTTAAATCATCTATAAGAAATTGCTTCTCAATATTTTCTAACACATTAATCAAATCTTTTATTTCATTTCTTTTATCATATATTTTTTTGTGAATGATATCTTTTTTTTCCAATAGTTCTTCTGGAGAAGCACCCCAATGTTTGCATAATATACATTCATTACTTTCACAACGTTGTTTTTCGTCTGTACAGTATCCTACATCCTTTAAAACAGCTTTGAATTGTGGGGGGGTGGTTGGATAGGCCTTAGCTTTAATTTCTTCAGGTATAATTATTAAAGATGATTCCTCATTTTTGATATTGGCTATTTTATTATCTATATTCCAATTCTGATACTTAGTCATTAACTGAAATACTTCTGTATCAACCCATTGCTCTATGTGATAAGAGTAATGGAATTGGGCAGTTATTGTTTGGTGACCACCTAATCTTGCTCTTTCAATTGGTGGGATTCCTTGCAACATTAAATTTACAAATGCTATGTGGCGAGTATGAACGGGAGTTAATTGGTGTTTCTTTTCAATATTTATGTTATATATTTCGTTAGCTACAATTTTATAAAACTTACTAATCAAATAGTACAAGATGCTATTGGAAAAATAACTTAAATTATTTTTATTATTTCTATGCCAATATTTCTCGTCCTTGATAGCTGCTAACGACCTATATGAAATCAAAGTTTTAGACTCACCATATTGTTCAGTAAATTTGATATAGCTTTCAACCTCATCATATATTTCTTTACTAATCGCCACTTTGTCAATAATTTGGATACGTTTACTATTTTTTTTCATAAGCTTTTTTCTAGGCAGTTTTAGATAGTATAACCTCTTGTTGTTTTCATCTTCGTATGATACACAGTTTCGAGTTATTAATGAAAATTCTGTTGGTCTAATAGGTATTACAGTAGTGATGTCCCACCATAATTTAACGGGGGTGAACATTATCTTGTAATTTTCGGTTTCTTCCCCGAATTTTGATGTTTCTAACTTGATGAAAAAGTCTTTTAATATTCTATCAAATTCAAATACCCAATACGGAGGGGGGAGTAATCGTACACCTTTTTGAATTTTAAGTCGCGTTTGATTTTTTTGTAATATAGTCATTACCTCTGTTAAATTATCAAAATCTGAATAGTCTAGAAAATTATATATAGTTGTAAGGAATGTTTTTTTTGTTGAATTTTTCTTTTTGATGTAATCTTCATGTTCGAAATATTGGTTGACTTTTTCTATATCAAAACCAGAAGTTTTAATAACGAAATCGATTAATTGGGATAGTGCTAATTGAGCTGTTTTTGAATAATAATTATCTAACAAATATGCTACCCAACATTTAATGATATTTTTGAAGTTGTTAGGTATATTTTTGCTTTTTTGAAGTTCATTTAATTCGTCAAAGTGTAGATAAATATATCTTCCATAAATGTTTTCTGAATGTAAAATCCACTTATCACTTTCAAATGTACCTTCTAACATTAAATTATCTCGTTTAAGGCGTGTAATTATTTTTTTTGCGAACGCAACACCCTCAAGAGCAAAAGAGCTTTCAGAAGCGAAATTAAGCTCGTCTAAGGCTTTGTTTTCCATATACGACAACTCCTTGTCTTACAAATGTTTAGGTTCATATGTCAAATAATTTTCTAATGACGTATCTCCTAAATCTACTTGATCAATTAAATCGATATATTTATTATATTCATCTTTACCATTTTCAAAGAAATCGAATACAACCTCTCCGAATTCATCTCGTGCGGCTTGGAACTCATCTAAGTACATATATAAGTGATTAACAATCTTTCTTCTTTCAAAATCGTAACCTTTGGTATTTTTAAAGTTTTCACTAAAATGAATTAGAGTTTCTTTGATTCTTGATACAAGAGATGCTATGGAATAAAAATTTGGAATTGCATATGCGCAACCATGACATGGAGCGTTATTATCTTCTTTAAAAGGTTTTACGCAGCCTGTATGTGCTTTTAAGCATAAAATATTCTCTTGCCTACTTGGTATAATATTAGTGTTAATTTCAAATAGCATTGCACTTGCTTCTTTGAATGATAATTTTAATATTTCATCAGCAACGGATAAACGCTCCTCAAGTACCTTATTTAAAAAACCACTGAAAACTTCAATATCTTGTGTGTCTTTAAATAATTTTTTTATGCTTTTAATTTGATTAGTTTCTAATTCAATATCTTTGTCTAGTCCATCCCCTCTATAAATTACCTGGGATAATAGTCGAGGGATATAACCAAAACTACCACGAGTAAATAATTGATTTAAAACATTGTCTAATTCTTCGTTAGGAATGGTAAGATAAATATTGGTAGTTTCGTAATCGTAGTGCGCTCTCAAACGTTTTGAAATTTCTAATGCCTGAGATGATAAACCGTGTTGAGTTAAAAATAAATACATATATACTAGTATGGATCTGTTCATTTTGCGGCTTTCAAATTTAGTTATGGAGTTACAACTAAAGGTTTTGAAAAAGCCGTTATAGGCAGTCCTTAAAGGTAAAAATCTACTGTTTTGAAATAAAAAAAGTTGGTCTCGATGTTTAAAGTCTTCGGATGACAAATCAATTATTGGAGTTAATTCATGTGAAACTAGAGAACAAATAACTATGCTTGTTGCGAAAGCATCGGTTAGTTGTTCAGAACAGTTAAGTCTGTTTAAGTTACCATTCTTATTCATAACGTATTCTTTAATTTTATAATGAAATAATATTTTTTTAGCGACATCATGGGTTAATTCCATTTGTTTAAATTGCTCAAGACTATATACACCAAATTTATTTAGTGTACCAATATCTAGGCGAGGAAGAGAAGTAACTATATCAGTTGATCGCCAAGCGTTATTTAAATGAATTAGCACATATAACCACATGGATGCATAATGAACAGTTTTCTTACCTAATACTTTATTTGATGCATCATCAATTGCTTTAGATTTGTGTTTTTTTGTATCAGCTACAAAAGTAACTAAATCTTGATAATAATTAAAATCATAAATATCTTTAGCTTTACTTGTAGTATTAGTAACTTTGAATGGATTTAAAATATACTTTAAGGAATAAACTTTTTTATTTTCTAAAATACAATTCTGATGATGTTTGTTTAAAAATGTGTAAATTTTCCTCTTTACTTCATTAGGTAATTCTTCATTGAAAATATTTGTATTAATATCATTAGCAGAGTGTTTTCTTAATTCCTTGTTGCCGAGAAATTTAATTAATACTTTCTTAGAATTGACAAGTGCATTGATTAAATTGCGTAAAGATTTACTATTTCTATTTGTATTTTTAAAATGATCGACTACAAATTGTTCCCACGCACTTTCGGTTTCTTTTGTGTTATCAGAAAAATATAAATTATCGGTTAAACATAATAAGTTATAAGAAGATAAGCCGTCTGAACTGATTAATTGTGTTTTAGAATCTTTTTTTTCCTTGCGTTTAACATATTCATCTATAATTTTTTTTTCATAAAATCTAGTAGGCTGGCTTCCATTATGTGAAAACGTAGCTCTTAATAATGCTGTTAATTTAATTTCAGCAGGTTTAATGAATATAGAAGGGGGATGATATCCAAGGAATTCAACTACTTGCTCGGATGAATAGTAGTTTTCCCTATAAAAATTTTGTTTATTAACAAGTTTAACAACATCTCTTTTTAGATACTTCTTTTCACCATAACGAGTGTTATAAATCGTATAGCAAGATAAGTTTTCTTCTTCTCTTATAGTACTCATTAAATACGAAACTGGTAGTTTGAGTAATTTTCGAACTTCTTCTGTTGTCAAATAATCTTCTGATTCATATTTTCTTTTAGTATTTATAAGTTCAATAATCTGATCCTTTTGGTGAAATATTTTTCTTCCTAACTTTAGAAATGAAAGGTCACTATGAATTCTCATTAAAACTAATTCTCTGTATGATACGTTATAGGACGCTACTAAATTGTCAGCTGAAATATATTCTTTAAAGAAATGATGAACATCATTCTTATTAAAAAAAATTTTATTTCTATTAACACAGTTAGTAGTTTGAATTACCTCAATATTATTTTCAGAACAAAACGTTATAATCTCTTCTGAAAGTTTAGCGTCAGGATGTTTTTTATAACCCAATAGTTTGGAAAATTGCGAAAGTGTGATGTAATCATTAGTGATTATATTACTGTCAAGTGACTCAATAGTTTTAGAAATATTCGATTTCAGTTCTTGATTCACCATATATCCGTCCTTTTATTTTAATTTCTTTTAGCATATCTGTATCGAAAATTCCAAACTGTTCATGTGATAGACTATTTAGAATATCCATTGTTGTTTGTATAGCTTCTTGAGATAGATTGGAATCGACATATTCCATTGCAGAATTAATGTTAGTATCCCCGCGGGCTATTGCTATTTGAGTTACAGAAAATCCTAAGTCCATAAGTAAGTTTGTGTAGCAGCCACGGCCGATATGTGTACTCCAACTACTATCTTTAAACAATTCGTAATCATCTAAAAAAATGATTTTCTCTAAAAAACGTTTTTTAACTTTCTTAAATCTATTTTCGAATACTTTAGCAGACATTGGTTGACCGAAGCTATCGTAGAAAAGTGGTTGTAATCCATCTGAATTATATTTGCCATTCGTTTTATCGATTTCTATCTTTTTCATGTGTTGGTAATAAACTTCCCATACTAAATCATTTACATAAACCTGTTGTCTGGCTAAAGTCGGGTCTAAATAATTCAAACGCTTAGGATATTCATTACTATTGTCTTTAAGTCTTCCAAATAATTTTCTTCTGTTATCACGGATATCTGCTATTAATGTTTTTCCTGATTTCTCATGTATATTTGCTAGTGTTATGTTAATTACTTCACCTCTTCTTAAACCACCATAAAACTCTAAACAAACACCAAATGCTATATCTGGTGCTACTTCCATAGCGGTTTTTATAAATAATGGCACTAATGAATGTCTGTTTTTTCCAAAATCTTTTAGTTTATGTGCTTTTCTATGGATTCCTATTTCGTTCTTTTTAGGAAATGTTCGTGTTGTACCTGGGATTTTATTAAAAATTGAAGTTATATTACCTCTGTCGTTTTTTGTGTAACTGAATTCCTCTTTAATCCATCCATTCTCCATAAGAAATATAAAGAACCTACTAAGGTGGTAATCGTAATCTTTTACAGTACTCCGACGATTTTTTTCTGCTGTCTTATAATTTAAAAACTCAACGGCGTGTATTCTTCTCAGACCAGAAATACCTTGTTCGCTCAAGGGTTGATATTCTTCTGCATTATTAGCTATTCGTGATATTACAAAGTTCATGAATCTACATATTGTCCGTGCATATGCTAAATATGTGTTAACTGAACGTTCTTCTTGTTCTAATTCCCTTGATATAAAATACGTTAATGGATGGGGGATTAGTGTATTAGAATTTTCTTTTTTGATACAAATCATGACTGTTTCTCGTTCACGTACTTTATCTAAAATTTTATCCTTTATATCTACTTTTCTACAAACGTAAGATATATCACGTAGATTCATTGTGCTTTCTTCGTGCATATACACCCCTCCTGGTTGAAAGAATATTTGGTGAATTTATATTATCATAAACCGAAATTAAAAACACCCCTTTTTTCTTTGAAAGGGGTGTTTTATTTATGTTTGTTGAGATGTTGATATGAAAGGTTTTGTTGAATGAATTTGTAGTGTTTTTCTGTGTTTAGCCCTTTGTCGTACCTATAACGCACGACTGCGGCACTGCGCGATGGATACTCTACTTTGACGATTTGAAGCGGCACAGGTTTCTTGTGAATGACGGCGAGCTTATGCGCTAAATAATAGTCATTCGCCTCATTTAGCTCATCTTCTAACGTTTTGCCGCGATTGCTAAACGATACGTCCTTCTTCGTCGTCTTTTTTGGTGAAGGGCTAGAAGAAGCTGCTGGCGTTTGTGCCGCGTATACTTTGCCATTTGGGTATTTGATGACGATAACGCATCACCTGCTTTCTTGTCGCTCTTGCCTAGTGTATCAAATTTCCTTCTATTCGAAAAGAAACGGATTTCGTACAAATACGTTCGGTGCAAAGGAGCTATTGAATAGGAAGATTATGGACGCATGTAATCGCCATCTTGCAACCGTTTGCATCATGGTGGCGTGCCGTTGTTCAATGATATAATAGGAAGCGAAAAACGTAAACAGACAAACCGTGAACGATGAAGGAGGAAAAGTGAATGCTACAGCAATTAACGATGCAGCTAGTGGAGGAATGTGATGCCTGCATTGAGCGCTTTTGGCATATGCGCGAACATGACGCGGTGCCGGATTTTTTTAGCGACGTAAAGCCACACGCCGATCAGTGGCACGCGCATGTCGCTCAGTGGCAACAAGCGGCGCATAGATTCATTCAAAAGCACGCACCAAAATATATGCATAACGCACAAATTGATGCCGCAAAGGAAGCGTTTGAGCAATTTGTCGTGCAATCGTTTTATAAGGAGACGAGCAAAAAGCGCTTTGAGCAGTCCGTGCTATCGGTGAAATATACTTGCACCGTGCTACAAACATGTATGGAGGAAGCGGCGTATGTGGAGTAAGAAAAAAACGGTGGACGAGATGTTGCAAGCGTGGCAGCATGATACGGACATTCGCGAGCGCATCGAGGCTATTCGTACAATCGAAGCAACGCCAGCTCGTTATGCGCCGCTACCAGACGAGCTGCACCCGTCACTTCGCCAAGCGCTTGCTCATCGCGGCATTGAGCAGCTGTATACACATCAGCGTGAAGCGTTCGACTATGCGATGAATAAGCAGTCGTTTACCGCGGTGACGCCAACTGCATCAGGTAAGTCGTACTGCTATCACTTGCCGGTGCTGCAAACGATTTTAACGAACAAAAAAGCACGCGCCCTTTATTTATTTCCGACAAAGGCGCTCGCACAAGACCAAATGACCGATTTAAATACGCTCATTGAAGCGAGTGGCGAGGACGTGCTGAGCTATACGTACGATGGGGATACGTCACCTGGCGTTCGACAAAAGGTGCGAAAAGCCGGGCATATCGTCATGACGAACCCGGATATGCTGCATAGCGGTATTTTGCCGCATCATACGAAATGGGTTGCGTTATTTGAAAACTTGGAATACATCGTGCTAGACGAGCTGCATACGTATAAAGGGGTATTCGGCTCACATGTGGCTCACGTCATTCGTAGATTAAAACGCATTTGTGCGTTTTACGGTAGCAACCCGACGTTTATTTGCACGTCCGCGACCATTCAAAACCCGCGTGAGCTTGCCGAAAGCTTAACAAATACACAGCACGCGCTCATTACGAAGACTGGTGCGCCAACTGGCAAAAAGACGTTCGTGTTTTACAATCCACCCATTGTGCATCCGGTATTTAACGTGCGTCGCTCCGCTGTACTTGAAGTGCGCGACTTAGCAAAGCAGCTATACGATGCAAACATTCAAACGATTGTGTTTGCCAAAAGCCGTGTACGTGTGGAGATGCTTGTGACGTATTTACAGCAGTTTACAAAGCACAAGCTACCCGACGACACGATTAAAGGGTATCGCGGTGGCTATTTACCGTCAGAGCGCAGGCTAATTGAAAAAGGCTTACGTGACGGCACGATTCAAACGGTCGTCAGCACGAATGCGCTAGAGCTCGGCGTTGATATTGGACAATTGCAGGCATGCATTATGACTGGCTACCCTGGTAACATCGCCTCTGCATGGCAGCAAGCAGGACGCGCAGGACGACGACAAGAATCAGCGCTCATTATTTACGTTGCGCAAAGCACCGCGCTGGATCAGTACATTATTGAAAACCCTGATTTTTTCTTCGGCGGTGACCCAGAGGCAGCACGCATCGCACCAGACAATATGCTGATTTTAATGGATCATTTAAAATGTGCGGCGTTTGAGCTACCGTTTCGTAAAGGCGATATGTACGGCGAGTTTTACATCGATGAGCTGCTTGCGTATTTAGCGGAGGAGGGTGTGCTATTTGCGACGAGTGATACGTGGCACTGGATGAGTGATCGTTTCCCAGCGCATGACATTAGCTTACGTTCAGCGGCGCAAGAAAACGTCGTCATTATCGACCAAACAGACACGGCGAACCACCGCGTGATTGGCGAAATGGATACGTACTCGGCGATGACGCTGTTACATGAAGAAGCGATTTATATGCACCAAGGCACGCAATACCAAGTCGAGGTGCTCGATTGGGAAGAGAAGAAAGCATATGTGCGCGAGGTGGACGTCGATTACTTCACCGATGCTAATTTAGCAGTTGAGCTAAAGGTGATCAGTGAGGACGAAACGGAAACGCTCGGTGCTGCACATATCGGCTACGGAGACGTGTCGATTTTAGCACAGGCGACGATGTTTAAAAAAATTCGCTTTCACACGCATGACAATATCGGTAGCGGTCAAATTCACTTGCCGTCGATGGAAATGCATACGAATGCGACGTGGCTATCATTTGAACCGTTTGAGCGCTGGGGAGAGGAGCGTATTTCAACAGCTCTTGCATCCGTTGCGTACGTGTTGCAATCACTGACACCACTATTTGTGCACTGCGATCGTGCTGATATTTCGGTTGTGCCGCAAATAAAGGCGATGCATAATGATTTACCGACGCTCTTTATGTACGACAACTACCCAGGTGGTATCGGCTTAAGTGAAAAAATGTATACGTCGTTGCCACAGCTCATCACACGCGCGCGAGACCACGTAGCGAAATGTCGCTGTGAGGCAGGCTGTCCGTCATGCATCGGCGCACAATCAATTGACGTACAAAGTAAAATGGACGCGCTGCTGCTAATGAAAAAGCTGCTCGGCTTATTTGGACAAGTATAACGAAAAGTGCCAGTCGTATTGTGCGTCACTGGCATTTTTTACGTAACAATAACGAGGTGGTATGCAAATGTCGTACGAAAAAAAGTTATTACAAATGAAGCAAATGATGAAAAAAGCACCAGCGAACGTGGAGAAGTCGACAATCGAAAAGCCGTCTGCACCGAGCTACAGTCAAGCGTGGGAGCAAGCAGGCTTAACGCGCATCGATAACGATTTTGGCACCGTATTTAAATACGAAAAAACGTACGACAAAGCGTATCGGCATGGGCATTATGCGCTCGGTGCGATAGACGATGCGCTCATGCAGTGGGAAGAGGCGGCTTTTTCGCATCCGTATGCGGCAACGACCGAAGAAACGCTCGTATTTTTTGATACGGAGACGACGGGCTTAAAAGGCGCAGGAACGTATATTTTTTTACTTGGCTTTTTGACGCTGCGTACGCATGACGTTGTACTGACGCAATACGTGTTAGCAGACCCGGCACACGAGGCGGCACTCTTGTTTGAAAGTAAGCTTTGGCAGCGCAACACGACAATCGTATCGTACAACGGTAAAAGCTTTGACTGGCCGCAGTTACAAACGCGTTGGACGCTCAATCAGCATGTCATTCCGCTACTTAAAACACCGCGCCATATCGATTTACTGCATAGCTCGCGCCGTTTATGGAAAAATGAGTTAACACGCATGAAGCTAAAGCAAGTCGAGGAGGAGAAGCTTGGTTTTATACGTCACCACGACATTCCAGGGCATTTAGCGCCGATTATTTATATGGATGCGATTAAAAGTGGCGAGCCATCTGCGTTAATGAAAGTGCTACAGCATAACGAGTGGGATTTACTGTCGCTTGTGACGCTCTATGTGCATTCAACGAACATGCTGATGGAGGAGGCGGCAGAAAGTGCAACGGCCTACACGAACGTTGGAAAATGGTACGCTGATTTAAACGAGCATGAGCGCAGCCACGACATTCTTTCTCGCGTTACGACAAACTATGAAACAATTGAGACGATTCAAGCGTATTATTACTTAGGGCTACAGCAAAAAAAGCGTGGCGACGTAGAGGCTGCAATCGCGTCATTTATGCGAAGCTGCGCAAGTGATGACATTCGCATTGCACTACAGTCATATGAAGAAGCGGCAAAGCTGTATGAGCACGCACAAAAAAATATCGATGAGGCGCTCGGTATGACGAACGCTGCACTGCAAAAGCTCGCGCAAGATGGCATGCTGCCGTTACGTTCGAAGGAAGCGTTTTATGAGCGGCTGCAAAAACGTCGCGCACGCCTTTTAAAAAAGAGTCAATAATATCAATGTTTCAGCACATAGGAAAGAGCATTCATGTGCTATACTAAACGTACGTATGTCAAGTGGGAAGGAAGGATCGTATGCAACTGCAATTAAATGCACAAAAAATTTACGAGAAGGATTTTAAAACAGGCTTACGTGGCTACAATCCAGATGAGGTCGATAACTTTTTAGATATGGTCATTGAGGATTATCGCCAGTTTGAGCTAATGTTACGTGAGCGTCGTCCGATTGAAACACCGAATGTCGAAATGCCGAAGCTTCGTGCCGATTTGCTTGCACTACAGCAAGAAAATCGCCGCCTACAGCAAGAGCTAGCAACTGTTAAACAGGAGTTGCAGCGTGCAAAAAATGCGGAAACGCAAACGATGCGTCGCGCACAGCCAAGCGTACCAGGAGGAACGACAAATTTCGATATATTACAACGCTTATCGAACTTAGAAAAGCATGTATTCGGATCGCGCTTAGACCAAGAATAAATGATGTAACAGAGAATTGTTTACTTGTAGTTGTGTTTTGGACATTTGTGTAGTATAATAATGTGTACATCAATAAATTTGAGTAATCGCTGCGGCTGAAAAATGCCGTAGAGGAAAGTCCATGCTCACACGGTGCTGCGATGCCCGTAGTGTTCGTGCTTACTGAATCAATAAGGTAAGGCAGCTGAGAAGTTGACGGCAGAAGGAAAACCTAAGTCTTCGGATATGGTTGAAACTTCTTGAAAGTGCCACAGTGACGGAGCTTATAAGGAAACTTATGAGGTGGAACGAGGTAAACCCCACGAGTGAGAAACCCAAATTATGGTAGGGGCATTCTTCTGAAGGAATTGAACGGATGAAGAGACGCACATATTGCGTAGATAGATGATTACTACTCATTGTACGAGGCTTCACGGCCGCTTGAGTACGCGAGAACAAAACATGGCTTACAAAATTTACTGATGTCTTCTTATTCAAACTAGGCTCTCCAAACATCATTTGGAGAGCCTTTCTTTGAGTTAATATATGAATAAGCGTGTTGATTAGCTATTTTTATACAGCTGAATCGATGTTTTGAGTACAAAATTCGAAGGAAATGTTCGATTGTATTGGGAGTGAGCGTGCGGCGAGACTCCTTGGGGAACAGCTCGTGACTCAAGACCCCGTAAGCTGCGAAGAATGAGCGGTGCGGAGGCTTGAGCCGAGCCCCAGCATACGCTCCTGCCAATTGACTGGCTAATCAACAGACCTGACATATAAACAATCAAATATGTGCATTCGTTAGCGATGAAGAAAACAGACAAAGCTGAATGTACGTATTTTGTGAAAAATAAATAGTGCCATAGCATGTGGAGTAATAAAAATAAAATGTAGCACTACAGGATAGCATTTTCATGAATGAAAGGATAAAAAAACGATGGGCAATGAACGATTTGAAGGGCAATTATTGCAGCAACACATAGTACATTTTCCGCCTTATTTGATGCAAAAAATATTTGAAAACGTCAAGGAAGGTATTATGATTACGAATGTTGCAGGAGAAATTTTAGCGGTCAATGCGGCATTTGAATTTGTCACTGGTTATACATGTGAAGACGTGCTTGGAAAAACACCGAAAATTTTGCAATCTGGTGTGCATACGAAAGATTTTTACTCAGATATGTGGCAGTCCATTTGTGAAACGGGCGAGTGGCAAGGGGAAATTTGGAATCGTCGCAAAACGAAAGACATCTATCCAGAATGGTTAAATATTTTTCGCGTTTGCAGTGCAGATGGTGAACACGTATATAACTGTGCGATTTTCACCGATTTATCTGAACGCAAACATGTCGAAAGTGAGCTAGAGAAGCGCAAGTCGATGGATCATTTAACAGACGTATCAAACCGTGCTACATTTATGCAGCGACTAAATGCCTTACTCGAAACGTCGCAAGCAATGCATCATGTACAGCACGCCGTTTACTTTATCGACTTGGACCGCTTCAAGCAGTTAAACGAAACGCTTGGGCATGTCAACGGTGATGAGGTACTGATGGAAATTGCGCGTCGACTGCGCCAAACATTACACAACAAAGATAGCATTGCACGTTATGGTGGCGACGAGTTCGTTATCGCTGTCGCCAACGTGATGTCGCAGCACGAGGCATTATTGCACGCGGAAAGTATGAAGCATGTGATTGAGCAGCCGATTGATGTCGGCACGCATGAAGTGTTTGTGACAGCGAGCATCGGTGTGAGTGTGTATCCAATTCAAGCAGATACCGCTGAGGAGCTACTACATCGTGCAGAAAAGGCGATGTACTATGCGAAAAAGCAAAAGGATAATCGGGCTGTCTTATACTTTGATGAGTTAATGATTGATGGTGAGCGTGTGCTGTTGCTAGATGCCGAGCTGCGTAAGGCGATTGACCAACGTGCGTTCCAAGTACATTATCAGCCGAAAATCGATGCGCAAACGTCAAAGCTCATTGGTTTTGAAGCACTCGTTCGCTGGAAAAATGACGCGCTTGGGATGGTGTCACCAGCAGAATTTATTCCGTACGCGGAGGATACCGGCTTAATCGTGCCAATTAGTGAAGTCATTATTGAAAAAGTATTTGAGGATGCGAAGCGCTTTTCTTCGCTCGGTTTACCATCCGTACCGATAGCGATTAACATTTCGAGCTTGCATTTCCAGCATCCGAATTTTTGTGAGTCGCTACAGCAGCTTGTCAATGAAGCAAACGTCGATGCCTCTCACTTTGAGCTCGAAGTAACGGAGCGTACCGTCATGAATAACGCAGCAGAAACAGTAGCGACGTTCCATGAGCTACGTAAGCTCGGCTTTACGTTATCGATTGACGACTTTGGTACAGGGTATTCATCACTTAGTTATTTAGTGCGTTTCCCGTTAAATACGTTAAAAATCGACCGCAGCTTCATCCAGCAAATTTGCATGCAAGAGGAAAAGCAGGCGGTTGTCGATGCCATTATTCATATGTCGCATCGCTTAAATATGCGCGTCGTAGCAGAGGGTGTTGAGCAGTTAGAGCAAGTGGAGCTGCTGCGTGAACTCGGTTGCGATGAAATTCAAGGCTTCTATTACAGCAAGCCACTTTCATTTGAAGAAGCGGTGAAGTTTGCACAAACCGCATTATAATAAATAAAAACGCAGTAAAGGCGTACGAAAGGATTTATTCATGACAAAATTTCAGTTAGTTGCAACAGCGGCAATGGGGTTAGAAGCCATTGTAGGAGAAGAAGTACGTGCATTAGGATATGAAACACGCGTCGAAAACGGTAAAGTATATTTCGAGGGAGATGAGCTAGCAATTGCTCGTGCCAATCTATGGTTACGTGTAGCAGACCGCGTGAAAATCGTCGTTGGCTCATTCCCAGCAAAAACGTTTGAACAATTATTCCAAGGAGTTAAAGGATTACCGTGGGAAAAATATTTACCAGTTGATGCGAACTTCCCAGTATCGGGTAAATCAGTAAAATCAACGTTATTTAGTGTACCAGACTGCCAAGCGATTACGAAAAAAGCAATCGTGGAGCGTTTAAAGGTTGCATATAAACGTTTAGGCTTTTTAGATGAATCGGGCGCGACGTACAAAATTGAAATTTCAATTTTAAAAGACATTGCGACAGTAACGATTGATACGTCAGGCGCAGGGCTTCATAAACGTGGCTACCGTCAAATTCAAGGGGAAGCGCCGTTAAAAGAAACGCTTGCGGCAGCACTTGTGTACGTATCAAAATGGAATCCAAATCGTCCGTTTTATGATCCGTTTTGTGGTTCAGGGACGATTGTACTAGAAGCGGCGATGATTGGACAAAATATCGCACCAGGCTACAATCGTGAATTTATTTCAGAGGAATGGCCGTGGATGAAAGCAGCGATTTGGGAGCAGGCGCGTGACGAGGCAGACAAGCTAGCGAACTACGACCAAGAGCTAAACATTATCGGCTCAGACATTGACCATAAAATGATTGCAATCGCACAAGAAAATGCAGCAGAGGCTGGTTTTGGCGATATTATTACATTCAAACAAATGACAGCACCTGACTTTACGACGCTTGATACGGACGGCGTAATGATTGGGAATCCGCCATATGGTGAGCGTATTGGCGACATCGAAGTTATCGAAGAAGTAATTCGTAAGCTTGGCGATAAAATGAAAAACTACCCAACTTGGTCTGTGTACATGCTGTCGTCAATGGAGAATTTTGAAATTCTTTACGGCAAGCGTGCAACGAAAAAACGTAAGCTATTTAACGGCTTCATTCAAACAGAGTATTACCAATTCTGGGGTCAAAAATCAAAACGCAACTAAAGACGTATTTCAAGGGCATTCACTTAGGTGAATGCTCTTTTTTAGGTCTAATTTCTTTTTGTTTTAAAAGTGTTTCAATTTTTTACAATTTTGATATATAATTTGGTTAATATGGCTCACTGGATTTCGTAAGCATTTTACTGCTTTTATGTTTTTTATAGGTGAGACGAAATTGGTCGAAAACGTGGAGAATTGAAACTGGGGGAATGAACAATGTCATCATCACGCATGCAAGTATTGTTATTTATTGGAATGATTGTGCTATTAGCATTTATTATGAATATTGTGTACATTAACGGTTTATTAAAAGTGGAAGAACGCTACAGTTATGTCATTGGTGAAGGTGTAGTGTTAATGAACGAAGCGAGCGCATTAGTGGAAAATGTACAAGTTGGCGGCTATGCGATGCAGCAAGCGCTACTTGGCGATGAGCAAGCATTAACAAAAATGGCAGAAGTAAAGACGTAGCTAGAGGAAACGTTAATGACATTTGAAGAGAAGTTTACAAGTGCGAAGGCGCTCGAACTGATTGCGACGACGAAAAATGCATTAGTATCGTATGACTCAGCAATGAAGGAAGTAGAAGGCTATTTAACGAGCGGCGCAACAGAAAGCGCGATTGCATCGATGGATAGTCGTGGAACGGTTGCAATGGAGGAAATGAGCGCAGCAAGTAGCGTCCTAAAGGAATATGTGTCACAGCGTTTTGAGCAAGCAAATACCGAAAGCTCGACAACGACGTACACAGCTATTTCCATCGGTGCGACGTTAGCAGCCATTATGTTACTCGTTAGCTTAACGGTAACGTTCTTCATTAACCGACAAGTATTAAAGCCGATTCGTGATTTAACGGTGGCGGTGAAATGTGTAGCAGAGCGAGATCTAACAACACAAGATTTATCGACAAGTGCAAAAGGAGACGTTGGGCAGCTGATTGTGTCGTTTAACGAAATGAAGCATACGCTACAAACGATTGTTGCTTCATTAAATGACAATTCACAAACAGTACAAACGACAGCAAGCGATATGCTCGTGATGATTCAAGAAGCCATCGAGCGCCGCAAGCTGATTAACGATGAAGTACAGCTTATTGCTTTGATGTCTGAAAGCAATGCTGCATCAACACAGGAAAGCTCAAGTGCAATGGATGAAACCGCAGTCGGCATTCAGCGTATCGTTGAATCAACGGTAACCCTTCAAAAAACAGCGCTGCATTCGGTCGACGTATCAAAACAAGGGCACAATACGGTCGAAAAAGCGAAGGAGCAAATGCAATCGATTGTAACGGGCGCGGATCGTACGCAGCAGCAGCTCGATGTGTTAACGCATAAATCAGATGAAATTACGGCAATTGTAAACGCGATGACGGCGATTACAGATCAGACGAATTTACTGGCGCTCAATGCCTCAATTGAAGCGGCGCGTGCAGGTGAATCAGGAAAAGGCTTTGTGATTGTTGCTGAGGAAGTTCGCAAACTGTCAGAGCAATCAAAAGTGGCAGCGGAGCAAGTAAAGCTGCTTGTAACAGACGTTCAGCAATCAACGACGGCGATGCGTGACGTTGTGTCATACAACTACAGTGCGGTGCAGCAAGGTGTCATGACAATTGAAGGTGTCGGTGTATTATTTGATGATATTTTACTTGC
The DNA here is from genome assembly GCA_036309765.1 of Caryophanon sp. Taxonomy (GTDB): domain Bacteria; phylum Bacillota; class Bacilli; order Bacillales_A; family Planococcaceae; genus Caryophanon. The sequence continues at coordinate 46,386 of JAXJTE010000081.1, forward strand.
CGTTAATCGCATGCAGACGGAAATCAGTGAAGTATCAAGCGTAACGGAGGAGCTATCGGCATCAGCGGAAGAAGTAGCGGCCTCGTTATCGACTATTGCAGATGCAGTGGAAGACGAATCACAAAGCGTGAACGAAGTATCAACAGGAATCGACGCGGTCGGTGCGGTGTTCCAAGCAATTGGTGGGCAATCAGAGCGTTTAAAGGAAGCGACCGTGACACAGCAACAGCTTGCAGCACAGTTTAAAATATAATTACGCGCAAAGCAAAATAGTGTTCAACGACATGCTTTCATAGTATAATGAACGATGCAACTTCAAATTAGAACAACTTAACGAACGTATATAAATGAGGACGGAAGGAGATTAGTACTCCTTCCGTTCTTATGTTTACGCATACTGTGAAATCGTGTTAGAGGGGGATTTTTTTATGAGACAATCATTACCATTTGAATTAACGAAGGAACGTTCATTTTTTGAAAGCTTAGGTGACTGGATGGGCGACGTGCTATATGACGAATTACCGGAAAAAGGCTTTGAGTGCCGCGATGAGCAAATTTTCATGGCATACCAAATCGAGCAAGCGTTAAAGGAGAAAAACGTGTTGTTTGCAGAAGCCGGTGTTGGTACGGGGAAAACGATTGCGTATTTACTACCAGCCATTTCGTATGCGCGTTATACAGGACGCCCTGCTTTAATTGCTTGTGCGGACGAAACGTTAATTGACCAGCTCGTAAAAGAAGGCGGCGATGTGCATAAGCTACGCGACCATTTAGGCTTAAACATCGACGTCCGCTTAGCGAAATCACGCGACCAATATTTATGCTTAAAGCGCTTTGAATATGCAGAGCGTGAGCATGAGGCCGCGCAAATGCAGGAGCAAAAAGACGAAACATTACCAGCGACGGAAGCACCGAACTTAATCGATTCGATTTTCTCACAATCAAAGGAACGCAGCTTAATGGATTTACTCAACTCAGACGCTGTGAAAAACATTGATTGGGACGACGAGGAAGTACACTGGATTGATGAAATTGCGATGAACATTCCAGAAGATGTGTTTACGCAATCGGCATTAAAGGATGCAGCACCATACGGCGAGCGCAGCGACTTCCCATCAGTAAGCGACGAAAACTGGGCGAAAGTAAACTACAACGAAGTGATGCAATGTGCGGTATGTGACGTGCGTAACCGTTGTGGTCAAACGCTTCACCGTGCGCATTACCGACAATCAACAGACTTAATCATTTGCTCGCAAGACTTTTTAATGGAGCATTTAGCAACGAAGGAGTCACGCGAGCGCGAAGGTCAAATGGCATTATTACCAGAAGTGTCGATGATCGTACTCGATGAAGGGCATTTACTTGAATACGCGGCACAAAAGGCGATGACGTATAAAATCCAAGGCGACACAATCGTACAAATGCTTGAGCGTTTAATGGTAGATGGTGTTCGTGAGCGCACGCTGTATTCAATGGAAAGATTACAAGACGACCACGAGCTGTTTTTCGATCAATTGCTTGAGGACGTTGAGGAAACAGATAACGAGCGTAAACGCATTAAGAAATCTGCACGCCTGCTACAAATCGGCAAGCAATTAATCGCCGACGTAGAAAAGCTCATGGAGGATTTCGTCTTTGAGTCAGAGCTTTACATGATTCCAGAGTACGAATTAAACATGGCAGAGGAATTTCTTGAAAATTATGAGGCGGCGCTAAACATTTTCATCTCAAAAGCAGATGCCGTTGACTGGTTAGAGCAAACGGACGGTCGCAGCACGCTCGTGATCATGCCGCGCTTAATTACAGAAGTGCTAGAGGAAAAGCTATTCTCGAAAAAAATGCCAATCGTCTTCTCATCCGCGACATTATCGGTGAAAAAGGACTTCTCGTACATCGCTTATAGCTTAGGCGTGAAGAAGCACCAAAATTTCTCGGTACCGTCACCGTTTGATTACGACGAAGTGATGAAAATTCACGTAAAAGATGTAACACAAACAGAAAAAGTACAAGCAGCACGCGACGTTGTGGCACAAGGCGAGCAAACGTTAATGCTATTTAAAACGAAGCAGTCGATGCTTGCGTTTAAAGAGGCATTAACAGAGGACGAGCTATATGATTATGTGTTTGAAGGCGACCGCGAGCTATCGGCAATCGTGCGCGACTTCCAACAAGGTAACGTACAAGTACTATGCTCATACCATTTATGGGAAGGGCTTGATTTACCAGAGGAGGCGTTAACGCGCGTTGTTATTTTCGACTTGCCGTTCCCGCCACACGACCCGCTATTTGATGCGAAACGTTCATTTGCAGAGGACGTGTTTGACGAGGTCGAGCTACCATTCATGCAACTGCGCCTGCAACAAGGAATGGGCCGCTTAATTCGTACATCAAATGACCACGGGGAAATTACGATTTTATGTAATGAGGAAGAGCAAGCGGTGAAAGAGCACTTCTTGTCGATTTTACCAGTGGATCCGCAGTAATTAATAAAGAGCTTACGAAGCGATAATTGCTTTGTAGGCTCTTTTTGTATGTACGTATATACTGTGCGGAGGTAGCATGATGGAAGCGTAATCGGCGAGACTCCTTGGGGAAAAGCGTGAGCCTTGAGACCCCACAGCCATGAGGTACGAATGGCGAGGAGGCTCAAGCCACCATAGCTGTCAACTTAAGAAAATTGATATACTTCTTTTAAAAGGATCGTTCAACGCGCCTTTTA
>JAXJTE010000082.1:0-1566 GCA_036309765.1 Caryophanon sp.
ACCATATGTATGGCATTGCGGTAACGAACAAAGGTGTCATCGGTTCATCCAGCATTCAAGTGTTCAACTACGCAGCAGCGTCAACAGGCTTAAACGAGCGCACAGCGAAAGCACTTGGTTTAGACGTCGAGGCAGTATACGTCATCGCACCGGATAAAGTCGGCTTAATGCCATCGAGCAACCCGCTTCACTTTAAATTAATTTACGAAGTGCCAACCGGTCGCATCGTCGGGGCACAAGCAATTGGGAAAGGAAACGCCGATAAACGTATCGACGTGATTGCGACACTCATTACGATGAACGGTACGATTGACGATTTAAAGGAGCTAGAGCTATCGTATTCGCCGATGTTTAGCACGGCAAAAGACGTTGTGAACATCGCCGCGCTCGTTGCGAATAACTTAATGGCTGGTCGCTTCAAGCAAGTGCGTGTTAGTGATGTGCGCCGCCTTGTAGAAGAAGGAGCGTATATTGTCGATGTGCGTGAGCCGAACGAATTCGCAAACGGTGCAGTAAAAGGAGCGGTGAATATTCCGCTTAGTCAGCTGCGTGAGCACATGAATGAAATTCCAACAGATGTGCCAGTGTACGTGCATTGCCGCTCTGCACAGCGCAGCTACAATGCGGTCATGGCATTAAACAATAGCGGCTACACGAATGTCTTTAATGTGTCCGGCTCGTTTTTAGGCATTTGCTTGTACGAGTATTACCGTGATGTGACGGAGCAGCGCGAGCCGATTGTAACGACGTATAACTTTAAATGAGTATATAAACATATGAATATATTCATATATGCGAAATGTGCAGTACCCATTTAGATTTTGTAGATAGCCCTATTATGTAATACAGATAAAAAGAGTTGTGTTAAAAGTCGAATTGACTTTAATATAACTCTTTTTAGTAGTAAATGGATGTCGATGGCAGCATATGGAGAGCCACAGGGAGACAATCCGAGATTTACTGTTTATTAGACAGCATATTTTGCTATGTTTTTCTTCTTGTTATAAAGACAATCGCCATTGCTATGAACAGTAGTAGTACAGCAACAAAGCAGCTAATCAAAATAATCGTGTTACTACTGTTTGAGGAAGCGGTCGATTCTTCACTAGATACTTCCTCATCAGTAACGATTTCAGCGGCAATCAAAGTTTCTTCTGCTATTGCTTTATCTAATACGATGTTTAAGTCTGCTGCATAAGAATAGAGTTCATTTTCATCTATTCTTTATTTCAAATTCTCCTTTTTAAAACCAATAAAATCTATTTTTAAAAATTTTTTGGTGTATAATGGTTATAAAAATACGGGAGGCGAACGAATGAAAAAATCAACTATTATTCTCGCAGGGCTCGGTGTCGTTGTCGCAATTTTAATTATTATGTGCGTTTCGACATATAACGGGCTTGTAACGAGTGAAGAAAACATCGATAGTCAATGGGCGCAAGTGGAAAACCAACTGCAACGTCGCTTCGACTTAATTCCAAATTTAGTGAACACGGTTGAAGGGTATATGGAGCATGAGCGCGGAATTTTTGAAAACTTAGCGAATGCGCGTGCGGCGTATAATAG
>JAXJTE010000083.1:0-3395 GCA_036309765.1 Caryophanon sp.
AAACAAAAGAACGGTTACCGTATGAAGTTCAGTGTATAGCTCACACGAAATACAGCTGTTGTTCAGACAATTTAGATTCTAAGATATTGAGTTATCGCTAAAGTTGACAGCTATGGGCTCAAGCCACGCCCCAGGAAAGCGAGCCGTATAAAGCGACTAGTAACGGCTGAAGAACTCCTTTCATAGTAAGATAGTTTTTCAGCCCGAATAATTGTTTTTTGCCGCCGAAACAGGCATTATAGAATGAGAAACAATCGAAATTGGAGGAATGAATGATGAAGAAGGATATCGAATTTTTCAACGAAGCGTTACCGATGACAGACTACGTAGCACGCATGACACAAGCCGATTTAAAAGCAGGCAGCGAAAAAATTTATAACGCTTTTACTGTGCCACAAGACGGCTTTGCGGAAAAATTAAGCGGCTTACGTGTGCTAGCGATTACCGAAGATTGGTGCGGCGATGCGATGCTCAACAACCCAATCGTCCAAAAAGTTGCAGAAGCAGCAGGCATCGACATGCGCGCAGCTTACCGCGATGCTGATACAGAGCTAATCGACCGTTATTTAACGAACGGTGGACGCGCGATTCCGATTTATTTATTTTTCAATGAAGTAGGCGATGTTGTAGCGAAATGGGGACCACGCGCACCGGAGCTTCAGCAAATGGTGGTGGACGCACGCGAAGCATTACCAGATAAGGAAGACCCGACGTTTGACGAAGCGCAAGCAACAATATACGGAAAATTACGTCAACAATATGTAGAAGACCCAAGCATGTGGGCATACGTGTACGACGATGTGAAACGTACAGTGGAGCAAGCGTTATAAGCGGTCGCATGTATTTTTGGAGAAACGCAGTAATGGAGAAATCATATGACTGAACTAAAACGAGCAAGAATTATTTATAATCCAACGTCAGGTCGCGAGCTATTCAAGAAGCACTTACCTGAAGTGTTAGAAAAGCTAGAAATCGCAGGCTATGAAACGTCTTGCCATGCGACAACAGGTGAGGGCAATGCGACGAAAGCAGCGGCGATCGCGGTCGAGCGTGGCTACGATATCGTCATTGCAGTCGGTGGTGACGGTACGCTAAATGAGGTTGTTGCAGGCATGAGTCCATTTGAAGGGAAGCTACCGAAGCTCGGTGTTATTCCGATGGGGACGACGAACGATTTCGCACGCGCTGTACAAATTCCGCGCAAAATTGAAGATGCGCTCGACATCATTATTAAAGGTGAAACGATTCCAGTCGACGTCGGTGTTGTCGATGGCAATCGTTACTTCATTAACATCGCAGCAGGTGGGCGCATTACCGAGCTGACGTATGAAGTGCCAAGCAAAATGAAAACGATGCTCGGGCAGCTTGCGTACTACTTAAAGGCGGTCGAAATGGCACCGTCAATCAAGGCGACGCATATGCGCATCGAGTACGACGACAACGTTTTTGAAGGAGAGGCGCTCATGTTTTTATGTGCGCTGACAAACTCAGTCGGCGGCTTTGAAAAACTAGCGCCAGACGCAAGCATTAACGACGGTCATTTCACACTGCTCATTTTAAAGAAATGCAGCTTAGCCGAAATGTTAAAAATTGTGTCAGATGCCGTTCGCGGGGAGCATTTAGAAAACCCGAACCTCATTTACGTAAAAGCAAAGCGCGTCAAAGTCGAATCGGATGAAACGGTACACATTAATTTAGACGGAGAGTACGGCGGTGATGCACCAGTCGTGTTTGATAACTTATACCGTCACCTTGATGTATTCGTGTCACTAAAAGACATTCGTGACGAGGATCGGATTGATATGTAAACAATGGAGGGTTGTGCGGACGAAGCACAACCCTCTTTTACGTTTCAAGTTCACCTGAAAACATGTTACAATAAAAAAATTGAAATGGAGGATATATGATGTCTACACCTGTACAAAAAAACGACCGTTTAACGGTAACGATAGAAGATTTAACACATGACGGAAACGGTGTCGCTAAAGTCGACGGCTACCCGCTATTCATTCAAGGCGCACTCCCTGACGAAACGGCAGAAGTACACGTTTTAAAAACATTAAAAAACTACGGCTTCGCCAAAATCATTCGCATTATATCGCCATCACCAGACCGCGTCGACGCACCGTGTGAATATTTCGCACAATGCGGCGGCTGTCAATTGCAGCACATGACGTATGAAGGACAATTAAAATGGAAGCAAAAAATGGTCGAAAACGTTATGCGCCGTATCGGTAAAATCGACGCACCTGTTCACGTAACGAAAGGAATGGCTGAGCCTTGGCGTTACCGCAACAAAGCGCAAATCCCATTCGCTGAGCAAGACGGACGCATTATGGCAGGCTTCTACAAAACGAAGTCACATGACATCGTCGACATGGATCGCTGCTTAATTCAAAACACGGAATCAGACGCCATTTTACGCGACTTAAAGCTAGAGCTTCAAACGCTCGGCATTCGCCCGTACAACGAAGAAAAGCATAAAGGCATTTTGCGCCACGTTGTCATTCGTAAAGGCGACGCAACGAACGAGGTCATGGTCGTACTTGTGACACGTACAGCCGCATTACCTGAAAAAGAAGCGGTGATTAGAGCGATTCAAGAAAGCGTACCAAACGTCGTATCGATTGTGCAAAACATTAACAACAAAAAAACGAACGTCATTTTCGGCGATGAAACAGTCGTACTCTTCGGCAAAGAAACAATTGTCGACACAATCGGCGACATTCAATTCGAAATTTCAGCGCGTTCGTTCTACCAAGTAAACCCGACGCAAACGGAAGTGCTATACAAGCAAGCACTTGACTACGCACAGCTTCAAGGCGGCGAGCGTGTCATTGATGCTTATTGCGGCATCGGTACAATTTCACTTTTCCTTGCCCAAAAAGCCGCGCACGTAGCAGGAGTCGAAATCGTGCCACAAGCAATCGAGGACGCAAAACATAACGCTGAGCTAAACGGCTTTACGAACACGTACTTCGAAGCAGGCGCAGCCGAGGAAGTCATCCCACGCTGGTACAAGGAAGGTAAAGGTGCAGACGTATTCGTTGTCGATCCACCACGTAAAGGCTGTGACGACGCTCTACTGCAAACCATCCTGACACAAAAGCCGAAGCGCGTCGTGTACGTCTCATGCAACCCAGCAACACTTGCCCGCGATTTACGCATATTAGAGGACGGCGGCTACAAAACACAGGAAGTACAGCCAGTCGATATGTTCCCACATACCGCGCATTGTGAATGTTGTGCATGGCTTGAAATAATTAAATAACAAGTAAGTTATAAAATAAAGATGTAAAAATAAGGTAGTTTATGTTTTAACCTTTTGATAAAATAGTTATTAGAATGCTATGTATATTTTAAAATGAGGGAATTTGGGGAATAATAATATGAAA
>JAXJTE010000084.1:0-3527 GCA_036309765.1 Caryophanon sp.
GAATTTCAATCCACTCACCTAATGCTAGGTGAGACGAACGTACAGAAGTACAAAGCGCAAGTGGGGATATTTCAATCCACTCACCTAATGCTAGGTGAGACTTTCGTTGTGCGCGATACGTACAACAACATGACGATTTCAATCCACTCACCTAATGCTAGGTGAGACTGCGATTTCTCGCAGAAAAACATCCTTATCCTTAAAAAAATGCTATTTTATAGAATATATGGACACTCTATCGCCTATTATACGCTAAAAGAGACGTGATTTCAGCTCTTTTTTTGGTGCGGGTCTCTAGGGATTTTATGTTCACTTCACATCCGCACCTGAAAAAACAACTTATTTCAATCCAAATTCCGTATCATAATAATGTGGTGCGGATAACACTGCATACGTTTCTGTACCACGTTCGATATGTTCAAGCATTCCTTCTTTTAGCATGTTCTCATAACGATGAGCATAAACGAAAACAGAATAACGATTCAGCTGCCTTAATTCTTGCCTGTTCAGTGGTCGATTTAACGCCAGCAAATCCTCAATCACGTTTTCCTTCACTAAAATGTTATAGCCATTTCCTTTTTCAATAACGCTAAACTGTCGCCCAGACGTAGCGAATGGTTTTAAGAATTGATTTTTTTCGTACGTTTCGAGAAGCATCATTGCTTTGTCCTTGAAAATATTTTTGCGTGCCTCGATCAGCTCAATTAAATGAAACTCACCCATTTCAACTTCCGTTAACTCAGACTGATGCTCAAATTTTTGACGAACGAGCTTAATACCGGCTTTAATGCCCAGACCGTACTCATCGCTTCTTTCATTTCCAAGAAGTTTGAACAATGTAACACGTCCTTGCTCATATGTACCGAAGCGATTGACACGCCCTGCTGCTTGTACAATTGAATCAATGCGTGATATTTCCTTGTAACATTTATCGAAACTTAAATCCATGCCGACTTCGATTAAATTCGTACTAATGCAAATGACGGGCTTTTGTTGGGCTTGCACATTCTTGCCCACATGTTTCTTCAGTACATCGATTGTGTCATTAATGTGCTGACGATGCATGTTCGTCGATAAATGTTTAAGCAATATTGTATGATCGAGCTGCTTTGTGTGGAGTGCGACCTTCAGTTTTTCGTATAACAGGCGTGCATTGCGTTTATAGTTGACGATGACGAGAATGTTTTGAGCAGTTTCGCAATCCTCTAACAGCTTCGTAATCATTTCATCGTGTTCAATTTCGCGGTAAGGTGTTGTCAACAAATCAAACGTCACACGATTAAATGTATGCAATGTTTTTTGTGGTAGCTGAATCAGCTCAATGTCGTCGTTTTGTATCATAAGTGGTAGCTCATGTTTGTACAGCTGTGGATTGAGCAAATCAGGTTGCGTTGCAGTGGATAACACGACGCTACAGCCGAGACGTTGCATTGCAAATTGCAGCACATTTTTTAGTGGCACGACTTTGTTTAAGCTCAGAGACTGAATTTCGTCAAAAAATAAAAAGGAATTGCCTAAATACGCGATATTTTTATTGCGAGTGCCACCATTTTTATACCAAGACTCTAAATATTGCACCATCGTCGTCACAACAACAGGGGAATCCCAATCAGTTGGTGCCGTGGCGTAGCGGTTATTCTCCATCGTTTTTTCTTCATCGGATTTCTCGACGTTGATGTTGCTATGAAATTCTGCGATAAAGTTTTCTAGCGGCACACCTTCATAAAAAAATCCTTTCACAATGTTGCGTAGCGCTTCAGCATTTTGCTCAATAATGCTAATGTACGGCATGACAAATACGATGCGCTGTAAGTCGTTGGCGATTGCGTGCTTTAATGCGAAACGGAAGCCAGTGAAATTTTTGCCGCTTCCAGTCGGTAATGTGAGCTGACGAACACCTTTTTTGCCACTTGCTTTTGAAGCCACTTTATCAGAAATCGCATTACGCAATTTGAAAATTTGCTGCTCCTTATCGTTCGTTGCATGAAAATGTGTCTGCATCGTTCCTAAATGTTGCTCCATTGCCTGTAGCATTGCTTGCCAAAGTGATTTTTTACTTTTTGGTATCTCGTCTTTTGATGAGTTTGGCAGATGCTTTTCTGTCCATTCGCGTGCATCTTTTCGATCTGCCATGACAAGCAAGCTAAATAAATATTTCGTATACAGCACTTGCTCCATGTTCACATGCTTTCGAAATATGGTTTTCCACTCGTTTTCACGTAACGACTGTGCGAAAAACAATTGCTCGTTTTTGTAGTACAGCTCATCAATGTATTGCTTGAATCCTTTTATAAGCATCGCCGTCAGCCCACCTAGCCCACAGCTCCCATTATGCTTAGGACAGCTTGCGGTATCGAAACCTTCACACGCATTTTTAGGGAAGTCATGTTGGAAAAACGTCAATATATGAAATCCTTCGTCATGAATGCTTTTGATTTCCTGCTCCGTTAACTCACCCTGTTTTTTAACACCCTTTTCTTTGTCAAAGCCAAGTGCGTATGGATTTTTTAATGCTTCCTTTAATGATGTCTTGCCTTCCGTTGCCCACACTTCTACGTTTTTCAGTCGTGAATGATGCCCTACGATAACGTTCGCAAGCATCGTTAAGTAATCGTACAACATAAACTCTGACACGTATTTCACGTTATGCGGCGTGTCATTTTCGTACGCGCTATACAACGCATCGACATATTGCTGCTCGCTCTCAATATATGTATAATCTCCATGCTGCATAAAACTTGCCTGTAACCAATTCCCATCAAACGTTAGCTTCCTCGCATCAACACCTACTAAACGCATTAAAATATTCGCACCGAAATACGCATGATTCATTTTCGCTTTCGTTTTCTCATCAAACATGTACGTCTGAAACGTCGGGCGATATTTCCCTATATCATGCAACAAAGCAAGGAGGAGTAGACTTTCATCTAATCCTCCTGCATGTTCTTCGCGCATATTTTCATACACATTAAGTAAATGCTCGCTTAACCGCTGTTTTTTCTTTTCACCGTCGACGAGTAGCCACCGTGCATAAAATCTGCCATCGATCATTTTAGCTTGCTCACCGTCACGGTTTCAGGCAATGCTGACGGATCCAACTCTACAACGTAATCATCAACTACAAGCGGCATTACGTCTGACTTTGGTGCGACTTTTAATGAAGCAAAAATGTCTCCGCTTCCGATGTCGCCAAGCTTCGTGCTGTGCTGCCATTTAAAAACGTTTACAATGTTCATCGAGCCTGCTGGACGTGCGGCACTCGCATCGTTAATAAATAAATTTTGTAGCGCGTATTCTAAATCTTGAATGTCTTGCTCTGTAATGCCATTTTTCTCACCCTTTAGCATGTTCACAGATACATCGAAGCGGTACAATCCGTGATTGACGAGCTTGCTACTGCCACCCATCGTGTCGTTCTGTCCTTTCGCTGATTCACGCTTTGTCGCAATTGCTTTCGTCGTTGCGTGTTCCTCTACATCAATTGGATAAATAGATGTTGCACCTGTTACAGTAACAGCACCGTATAC
>JAXJTE010000085.1:0-34155 GCA_036309765.1 Caryophanon sp.
CACTCGTCACAGGTTATAGTAAAAAAATGGATGTTTACTACCTCTGTTCAAGTGTCTTCGTTTTTCTTCTTCAACTTAAAATAAAGAAAACAGAATATTTTGTGAATATTTACGCGACGCTAGTGATAGACGGTGAATGTTATTTTAGTATTTTGTTAATTGGCCCTCCACATCGAGGCAGGCTTTCCGCGGGCGTGGCTTGAGCCTGTAGTCTCGCGCTCACGCTTTTCCCGCAGGAGTCCGCCTTTTGTTTCGAGTCTCATTTGCATTATCAATTTCAAGCACCTTCTCTCTATATAGTATAAATAGCGCATTTCCTCGAAAACACGCCATTTCGCTATAAATGTTCTGAATATTTAGTTAAAATGGTAGAAAAGGAGCGATTTGTATGAAAAAAATAGTGATAGCTGCATTGGCTTTTGCATTGACCGTTTCACTTACAATGCCAGCGAGCGCAGCAAAATTTAAAGATGTAGGGGAGCAGCATTCGTTACAAATTGAAATTGAATATTTAGCGAGCGAGGGCATTATTAACGGCTATAGCGATGGTACGTTTAAGCCGAACGCACCGATTGCGAAAAAGCATATTGCCGCGATGCTCGTCAAGGCGCTTGAGTTACCGACGACGAACGTGCAAAATCCAGGCTATGCGGACGTGCCGACGACGCACCCGTACTATAAGGAAATTGCGGCGGCGTACACAGCGGGCATTTTCGGCAAGGCGACGAACTTCAAGCCTGAATCAAGCATTTCACGCGCATTCATGGCAAAAATTTTATCGACGAGCTTTAACTTAAAGTCGATTGCGAAAAACGCCGTGACATACCGAGACGTTGCGAAAAATGACGAGTTTCACACGCCGATTCAGCTCGTGACGATGAACAACGTTGCGCAAGGCTACCGAAATGTAGAAGGGCAGCTCCCAGATTTTAAGCCAAATGCGCTATTAACACGCGCACACTTTTCGGCATTTTTAGCACGTGCGATGTCACTAAAAGGCGGCAACTATAAGCCTGATACAAACTACTCGTATTATTACAAAACGGTCGATGATGAAAATTATATGATGACGTATGATTACAGCGACGTTGATGAAAATGGTGTGATAGATTATTGGGATTTTTATAATGCGGATACAAATGAGCTTGCATCAAAGGATGTTTACATGTTAGGGGCAGGGTATTGGGTGCAAGGTGTACAAAGTTCAGACTTTGCGACATTTTCCCCTTATCCATTTACAGTTGGCATGAAGTACAATTCATTAAATGATGAATATGGCATTGCGCAGCGCCTACGTGTGTTAAATACGAATGAAGATGTACGTGTAGGTGGAGTGAATTATAGCGAAGTGGTTGTCATCGAGGAGGCATGGCCAGTGCATAACGACCGCGGGCAATTTGTGAAAATCGATACGTCGACATTGTATGTTGCGAAAGATTACGGCATTGTCGGTGTAAAAGATGCGCGTGGTTACTGGACGATGTGGCTATCAAGACGCGTCGCACGATAAACGAAAAAAGTGGCTGTCCCAAAAGTCAAAATAGACGTTTGGGCAGCCTTTTCATTTTGTACAAATCTTAGCGTACCGATTTAAGTCGTTATAAAAACGCAAAATATTATTCCAACAAACAGAGAGGAGCTGCCCGAAAACTACTTATCGGACAGCCCCTTTTTTATTAATGCGTATAGTTATCGAAGTACCCTTGGATGTAGATCATCGGCGTACCTTTGTCACCAGAACCAGACGTTAAGTCAGATAATGAACCGATTAAGTCTGTTAATTGGCGAGGTGTTGTACCTTGTGCTTCCATCGCACCAACTAAGTCTTCGTTTTTGTTTTTAATATGGTCTTGAATAGCTGATTTTAAATCTTCACCGCGTAAGTGAGAGAAGTTGTTGTCTGCTAAATATTTTAATTTTACTTCATTTGGTGTACCACCTAAGCCAGCTGTGAATGCTGGAGATACAACTGGGTCAGCAAGCTCCCAAATTTTGCCCACTGGATCTTTAAACGCGCCGTCACCGTAAATCATCACTTCGATGTCTTTACCAGTAGCTGCTTTTAATTTTTCAGCGATGCCGTCAACGATTGGTTGGCAAGTGTGAGGGAATAGTTTTACTGATTCTTCTGTTGCTTTGTTAGAACCAAGTAAACCGTATTGCTCGTTGAAGCCAGAACCGTTAATTGACTCAGATAAAATGTTGTCTAATGAATACACTGTCGTTGCACCAGCAGCTTTTACTAAACGCTGTGTACGGAAGCGAGAGTGGATGTCGCAAGCTAGTACTGATTTTGTGTAGTCTACGATTGTTTTTGCGTTGTTTGAGAAAATCACTTCAACTTCAGCGTTTTCAGCAGTAATTAATTCTTTGTAGTACTCGATGTAGTCAACGCCTGTGAACGTATGTTTTTTGTAGCCGAAATGCTCACGGAATTCAGCTTCTGTTAACGTATCTGTCCAAGGGTTTACGCCTTTAACATCTAACTCATCGATATCTACTAAGTGGTTCCCAACTTCATCAGAAGGGTAGCTTAACATTAAAATGACTTTTTTCGCGCCACGTGCAATACCGCGTAATACGTTTGCGAAGCGGTTACGAGACAGGATTGGGAAAATAACACCGATTGGCTCATCACCGAATTTCGCCGCAACGTCTTGTGCGATATGATCGATTGATGCGTAGTTACCTTGTGCGCGTGCAACAACTGATTCTGTAATTGTAATAATATCTTTATCTTGAATATCATAACCTTCTACTTGTGCTGCGTTAATAACTGTTTCAACAACGATTTGCTCGATGTCGTCACCTTCGTTAATGATTGGACCGCGAAGACCGCGAACTACTGTACCTACTACACGTGTCAAAATGATTCTCTCCTCTGTATGTAAAATCGACATATTCATGTTAATTTCGTTCATTTACTCAATATGCTTTTAACTATACTAAAAAATATGTTATAAGTGAAATTAATAAAATTGATAATAGGTATAAGGTGGGCTTATATGGTTAGCAAATTAGATTTGTATCGCATTTTTCATACGGTGAGTAGGCACGAAAGCTTTTCGAAGGCGGCTAAGGAGCTGTATATGACGCAACCAGCAGTGAGCCAATCGATCGCAAGCTTAGAAAAAGATTTAAAAACGTATTTATTTACGCGCACGTCAAAAGGGGTGCAACTGACAAATGAGGGGCAGTTGTTACATGAATACGTCACGTCTGCACTCAGCTTGCTCGAAACAGCCGAGCTGAAAATGGATGAGTTTCAAAATTTAATGACGGGAGAGCTGCGCATCGGGGTAGGTGATACGATTGCGCGTTACTACTTGTTAACGTATTTAGAAAAGTTTCATATGCGCTACCCAGGCATTAAGCTGACGATTAAAAATGGCACGACGCATGAAATTGTGACAGCGCTAAAGGCAGGCGAGGTGGACGTTGGTATTTGTAACTTACCAATTGAGGACGCACAGCTACATGTGTTACCGTGCGGAGAAATTCAAGATATATTCGTTTGTGGCGATAAATATAAAAACTTAACGACGCAACCAATTGCACTGAGAACGTTGCTGCGCATGCCACTTATCTTTTTGGAAAAGGGCTCGAACTCGCGTCAATACGTCGAGGAATATTTGCATCAGCAAGGATACGAGCTGGCACCTGAATTTGATTTAGGCTCGCACGATTTATTGCTAGAGTTTGCACGTATTAATTTAGGCATTGCGTGCGTGACGAAGGAATTTGCGAAAGACTATTTATCGCGTGGCATCTTGCATGAAATTCCGCTAAATGAGCCAATCCCACCGCGAAGCTTAGGTATTTGCACGTTTAAAAATATTCCGATGTCACGCGCTACGAAGAAGTTTATTAAAATTATTGATGCGCGTTTTGCTTAAATGTATGTGCATCATTTATAATGGTAAGGTGAATGGTTGGTTTTATCCAATCGAGTGGGTAGAAGGACGTATATTGTCTGTTAATACATGGCATAATGAAAGAAAGTATAGATGAGGTGTGAAGCGGTGAAAATGAATGAAATATCGTTAAATATGATTGCAAATCTAAAAGTTGCGAAGCCCATTTATGCGGAATCATTTCTTTATGCGACACCGGTTATCTCAAGAGAGCAATTACATGTATATAAAGAGGATTTTATGCGGCATGTGCGCGTGGATCGTTTGCGAAAAGTGTACGTCGCGTCACATGCGATAGAACGATGGAATGAACGAGTTGGTCCATATGCGACGAGCGAGCAGTTATATTATATATTTAAAACGATTGTGGAAACGCAGCACCGACGCTTAAAAAGTTGGGGCGAAGGTGTATGGTGTTTAGATCGTGACATTGTGTTTAGAGCGAAATTGCTAGAAGATGAACTGCGCATCATTACGTTCTACGGGCGCATTTCACATCATCCGCTGCTAAAAAATGTGCATGATATTCTCGACTATAAGCAAAAGTTTAAAGACGGCTTGCATTTGAAGCTGACAGACGAACAGCTGGAACGAGCATACATGCCGATTTTACCGAAAATGCGCACGTTTGTAAGAGGGAAAACGTCGAGCTATTTGCTGGAGCATTTCGATGTGGTCGGTGAAGATAAGCCTGTTATTTTGTGCTGCACATCAAACGAGGTAACTCGCAAACAAGAAAGCTATTTAATCGATTTAAATAAGCCGACTGAGCGCGTGCTGCATCGTAAAGTGCTGAACTTGTTATATAAATGGGGCTATCATGATTTTTTACATACATATTATGAAACGTTTGACGAGGCGAAAATTGAAAAAATCGCACGACGCATGCAAAATAAAGTGGATAAACGTGAAGGTAAGTAGCTCATAAATACGCAAAAAGGGGTGTGCTAAACTGTAGCACACCCCTTTTTGTATTAACGTAGTACAAGCTGTTCTTGTAGCTCGTCGATTTGCTCGTCGCTATAGCCAAGCTTGCGTAAAATGTCGTGATTGTGTTCGCCAAGCTTTGCGCCGATATGCTTGTATTGTGGCTGTGCGTCGCTAAATTTAAACGCCGAGCCGATTTGAATTTGCGTGCCACCGTCTACTGTTGGCACTTCTACAAGCATGTTGCGCGATTTGAGCTGCGGATGCTCGCACGCCTCTTTAAACGTCAGCACAGGTTCCACACAGCCATCAAAGCTGTAATCAAATACGTGTAGCCACTCATCGTACGTTTTTGAGCCGAACGCATCTGTTACAGCAATTTTAAAGCGTTGCTGTGTGTACGATGAGTCGTTAAACGTATTGTCGATAATTTCTGGAATGTCGAGCGCCTCACATAGCTTTTTGCGGAATTGTGGCTCTAAGCTGCCAACCGCAAAGTAGCGTCCGTCTTTTGTTTTGTAGTAATCGTAGTACGTGCCGCCGTTTAAAATTTCCTTCTCTGGCTGCGGCTCGTGCCCGCTACCTAAATACGCTGTGCCGTACAGTGCATTTAACGTGAATGCTGCGTCGGTCATACTTACGTCGATTGCTTGCCCAAGACCTGTTTCAGTGCGCTTTAGTGCGGCTGCTAAAATGCCAATTGCTGCATGCATCGTTCCCCCGGCGATGTCTGCAATTTGAATGCCTTGTGCAACAGGCTTTTTACCGTCGTGACGCGAATGGTCGAGTACACCAGCTGTCGCTAAGTAGTTGTTGTCATGCCCAGCTTTAAGCGCGTACGGTCCTGTTTGCCCATAACCTGTGATTGAGCAATAAATAAGGCGCGGGTTGATCGCTTGAAGCGTTTCGTAGTCGAGTCCGAGACGCTTCATTACACCTGGTCGAAAACCTTCAACGATAATGTCATATTCTTCAATCAAATGTTTAATTACGTCGATTGCTTGTGGTGATTTTAAGTTCAGCGTGAGCGATTGTTTCGAGCGATTTAAGTGTTGATGAATGAATGATTCCTTATCCTCCGTGTACGGTGGCATAATGCGTGTTAAGTCGATGCGTCTTGCCGATTCAATGCGAATAACGTCTGCACCTAAGTCCGCAAAAATCATCGTCGCCATTGGTCCTGGCAGCGCACCCGAAAAGTCGAGAATTTTTAAGCCGTTTAATAATGTCATGAAAAGCCCCCCCTTTGTATGTGAAAATCCGCTCTGATTTAATACAGAAGATATATTTTATATCTGTATTATAACAGTTAAAAGTTTAGAATACAGCTTTATTATACGAAAAAAACGAAATAAATAGAATATTTGTGTGATGAAAGCGTATTTAAAATTTTGCGGAATGTTCTAACAACTCTATGTTACAATAGACGTAAGGTGAATCACATAAAAATGTGAGCCTAATAAATCGTTAGGGGATGAAGTGGATGGCACGAAAAGAATGGATGAAGCAACTACGAGCATTAGTGTCACAGGATGACAAAATTGTGTATGAATTTGCATTACAAGCTGTGCAAACCCAGCCGCAAGTATCACCAAAGCTGCTGAATCGTGCATTAGAAACAGCTATTTCGTTCCCGCATTTAACACGCTCATTTTTAGTGTACGGAAACGCAAATGCTGTAAATAAAGATACGATTCCACTACTTTTAGAGTTGGAGTCATTACTCAATTTCCGTCAACAAATGCTGCTGACACGTTTTTATGCACATTTAAGTCCGAAGCTTATTTGCGAGCATGAAGAATTAATGAAAGAACGTTTAGACGACGACTTCATTCAATTCAATAAAACGATTGTCACGAGCAGCGATGAGGAGCTTGAACAAATTTATTACGATTTAATTCAAGCACTAAACAATGATACGAAGTTCAATGCGACGTATATAACGTCTACGAAGCGCGTGCAAGACCGCTTATTAAAGTTAGATTTATATACGGAAAATGACGTAAAGGACACCTTAAAAGCTTGTAAAACAATCGAGGACTACGAAAACTACGAGGTTATTTTTGCGATTCGAGCAGCTGCATTGCTAGAAGAGGAAGACTACGTAGAGAGCCTAGCACCTTTATTAGCAAGCGACATGGACACACTCGTTGAAGAAGTCGTGAACTATTACATTGCAATGGGCTCGAAAAAAGCGGTGAAGGAAGTAAAATCGTATTTATTCGAGGAAGCAACATTTGCATTTGCGCTTAAAGTGCTACAAGGCATCGCAACAGATAAGGCGATTGAGGCGATTGTCGAAGCATATGACGAGCTTTCAAAAGACGAGCAGGCAATGGCACTAGAGGCATTGACGTTTATGCTTGCCGAAGAAGCTGTGCCATTATTAAATCAACATGAACAATCAGGGCATGACCCGGTGTTTTTAGATATGACGTGCTATTACTACAATGCGTACCATTATTACGATGTGAAGCATCCGAAGCTAGAAGAGTGGCGCGACCAGTTTGAGGAGCAAGAGGATGCAGCGGCAATCGAGCGTGAAAATGCACGACAAGAGCTTATTTTACGATTGAAGCCAGGGCGCAATGAAAAATGCATTTGCGGCAGCGGCAAAAAGTTCAAGAAGTGCTGCGGTGCGCCGTACGATGAAAAGCTGTACGTATTTAGTTAAATGAAAAGAAAAAATCATTCGAGGCATATCGTCTCGAATGATTTTTTTTATCGGTCATACGGATTGTTGTTGCGTAAGCGCTGGAATAACAGCAGCACGATAATAAATAAAATCGTCCCACCAGCAATGACAAATAGCCAAAAGTTATTCGACTGCTCGATGACGATTTCTTTTTCGTCGCTGTCAGTAGGTGTTGTCGCTGTTGTCACGTCGCTGCTCGTCGTTTCTGTTTGCGGTGTTTCTTCCGCAATTGCCTCGACTTCCTCAGCAATGTCCGTTTGCGTCGCTTCGGTTGCTTCTGGTTGTACTTGCGGTGTTGCTATATTTTCATTCGTCGTTGTTGCCGCATTTACTGTTTCTTGTTCGGTCATCGCTGCTGGTGTATCCGTTTCTGTAGCAGGCTGTTGTTCTGTTGTCACAAGCGGTGGCTGAATTTCCGGTGGTGGCGCTGGTTCTGTTACAATCGTTTCGCCAGCATCCTCATGAGCAGGTGTTGCGTACACGTCCTCTTCTAGCGCATCATCTGGCTTTTGAAATTCGCTGTTCATCGCGAATGTAGTAGGTGTGATCGTCAGCAAGCTAATGAGGCATGCGACCGTTAGTAATTTTTTCATAAGATAACCCCCTTGATATGTAGTATAAAGCGTTTGTATGTGAAAATGTAGTAATATCGCCACTGAGCGTTTACATGCAACAATATTTCGCGCTTTTTTAAAAAAAGATACAAAAAGACGATTACAAAAAATACTTCAGGGTAATATAAAAGTAAGCACAACATATGTACTTCTATACTCCAGAAAGTAGACGATGCGACGGGCGCGAAGTTTCCCCCTTTTCTTCGGACGCCCTCATCGTTTAGGAAGTATAGGTATTGTACAATCAAGTGACTATTTTTCGTCACTTGGTTTTTTTGTTGCCCTTTGTTCTACGATTCCATGTGAAATGACCGATATAAAGCGTACGAAAGCGATCATTGTATCGTTTTTTTCTGAAGCGATGATTGTGTGTTGCAGCGTGCAATATACTTGTATACATGGAACTTTTACGGAGAAAGGAAGCACAACTATGGATCGACAAAAAATTTCAAAAGCTTTCGCTGCATCTACATTGGCAGTAGGCAGTATAGCAATGGTAGCACCTGCTACATATGCCTCTGTTTTTACGGACGTGAGTGAGACAAATTCACATTATAAAAGCATTATTGAATTATATGAACGCGGGGTTATTTCAGGCTACCCGCAGCAAAACGGCACGAAACAATTTAAACCGAATGACTCGTTAACGCGTGCGCATGCGGCAAAAATGTTAGCGAATGCGATCGGCTTAAGTACGCAACCTGAAAATTTACGCAACCCAGGATTTTCGGACGTACCGACAACGCATGTGTATTATCCATACATTGCAGCATTAGCAAACGCAGGTGTTATTAGCGGCTATCAAGATGGCACATTCCGCCCAGGCGCTCAAATTTTACGTCAGCAAATGGCGAAAATTTTAACGCTCGGCTATGGCTTAGATAAGTCAACGAAGCTAAACCACCATTTCACGGACGTATCAAACAATACGGAATCGGCATATTACGTACAAACGCTGTGGGATTACGACATTACAAAAGGGAACTCACCGACGACATTTGGTCCGACGAAAAACTTAACGCGTGGACAAATGGCGACATTTATTGTGCGCACAGAAGAAGTCGCAAAAACGATTTCAGTGCAGCACACAATTACGAGCGTGCCATCGACAGGTACAGTCATTATTAATGGCAATTCATACACAGTGGATCCGAAATTTAACATGCTGTTTTCAACGGCGAACGCTGCGGCATTAAAAGGTGCTGTTATTGAAGGACGCGTATCAAACGGCAAAGTGCAAGACATTACGAAGCTTGTGTTAAAGGCGAGCGGCAATGCGCGTACGAACGTCGTATTAGATGCGAAGTCGTTAACACTTGATGCGGATTTAGAAATTCAAAGCAATCATATCATCGTGCGCAATTTACATGTAAACGGCACAATTTCCGTTCCATCGACGGACCTGCGTCGCTTAACGTCAAGCATCGTTGAAAACCAATTAACGCGTTACACAACTGCAAGTGTCGCAAACGATTACGGTATTCGTACGACGTCGACTATTTTAACGAACGTATCACGCAACATTAAGTTTGAAAACGTGACGAGCAACAAAATGGTTGTTGCACAAAATCGCTTAAAGTTTGAATCAGATAGTGAAATTCGTCAGCTGGAGCTTATTGACGATGTGGAGCAAATCGAAATTCACGCAAATGTACGTGACGTTTACGTATATACGAACGGCTCGACAGCAATTTACGGTAAAAGCCAAGTGCGTACGTTAACGAAAGAAAACTTCGGTAACTTAATGCTTTACTTCACAGGTATTGTCAATCGCTACATCGTTAATAAAGACGAAGGTGGCACGAACTTAGCGACGATGGTTGATTCAAATGGTAAAGCAGCACAAGGTTTTGATTTATGGATTGATACAGCGGTGTTAACGAACAATGAAAATCCAAATATTATCTTTAATGATTACCGTAATGATAGCCCAAACATTTCGTCAATTGTTGACAAGGACGGCAATGATATCGATAAGACGGTGGATGAAAATACGCAAGTGCCAGACCGTATCGCACCGTTATTAACAGGCTTACGTGTTATTCCGACAGATAGCCACTCTGCGAAGGTAGACTTCAACTCAAATGAGGCCGGGAAATATTACTATGTATTGCTAGAATCGACGCAATCAGCACCGACGAAGCGTCAAATTTTATCGCAAAGTGTCGGCGATTTCCAAGGCACAGGCGGTATGATGGAAGGTGCAAACTCGTTTAACATGACGGGCTTACACTCGGCGAAGGAATATATAATTTACATGGTCATTGAGGATAATGCTGGCAATACGTCAACGCGTGTGGAATCGTTCAAGTTCGACATGAAAGATGCACCAGATACGATTCCACCACGTATATCGAATGTGCAAGTAGCACCGCACCAAAGTGGTCAAAAAGCACGATTAACATTTACTGCAACGGAAGCGGGTATGTTCTACATTGTTGTGACGGAAGGGCATGGAAATAAAGGCTACGAGGCACAAACGATCATCAACATTTCGATGAATGATACGACGAAATATAAAGCGATGGTAGAAGGCGAAAATACAATTGAAATGGAAGGCTTAGACCCATTAACGGATTATTCCGTAGCGCTTGTCGGTGTCGATACAGCGGAAAACCGTTCATCTGTAACCGAAACGCCATTTACGACGTTAGCGCTAGATAATGTGAAGCCATACGTAATTGACAGCAAAATTGTTTTCACGAACTCAGCACGTACGCAGTTTTACTTATATTTCAGCGAGGAGCTTAGCCAAGAAACCGCTGAAAACGTACTGAACTATGAGCTAACAGGTTCAGGGATTATTAACATTACCGGGCAAGAAAAAATTAATCCGATTAAAGCGGAATATTCGCGTCACTCAAGCGGAACATCACGCGTATTAATTACGCTACCAGCATTAACCGGCTTAGTACAAAACGATACAATTATCGCGCGTGCATTGCCAGGCGTAACCGATTTAGCCGACAACCCAGTCGTAACGGATAAGGACGAGGACAACCCTCGTAACTACGCATCGTACCGTCACGCGGATGTTGTTATTCCAACATTAGCGGTAACGAGTTTCGAAAAGCTAGAATCAGAAACGCATGCGAAGCTTATGTTAAATACGACAGAGGCCGGAACATTTTACTACGTGATTTTACCAGAGGGATTAGATACACAAATGTTAAACGACCATAAGCGTGACATTATGGACCGTGTACCATTTGAGGTGAAGGATGCGCAAGATATTACGCGTATACCGATTTATCCAGGGGACAATCCACCGCTTGATTTAGGCGAGCAGCAATTAGATATTGCCATTCCGACAACACTATCAGAATTAATTAGCTGGTCGATGTATGCGTTCATGGTGGACCGTTCTGGTAACTTATCAGCGAACGTCATTGAAATTCCGATGATTATGGATAAGCTACCACCAAGCATTACAGCTGTGAATGCCAATGCAGAACCGGGAAGTAATACAGCAGGAAGACTGAACTTCGCATCAGATGAGTTAGGGATTATCGAGTACATCGCGTTCCCGACAAACGCATCAGGCTTACCGAACGGCGGTGTGCTAACGACGCGCGAGCAATTAGAAGCAGTAAAAGTGATGACGAACATTTCAGGTATGGTGACAGGTACAGCGGGTATGATTCGTACGGATAACCGCATACTGATCGAAGGATTACAGCCGCATACTGATTACACAGTGTACTTCATCGCGCGCGATACGTCACAAAACACGACGCCGAACTTACACAAAGCAGAGCTATACACGGATGGTATTAAGCCAGAATTAAACCCAATTTTAGTACGTCAGCTTGATGATATTAGCTACGTATTAACATTTAACGAGGCAATTAAGCGTGATACAGCCGATGATATTATTCCGTTAACGACAGATGATTTCATCGTGCGACTAAACGATGGACGTATCGTTGTGCCGACGACGGTAGAAACGCAAACTTCAGCGACGACGCCGACATACAATCCGTACGAAGTGAAGTTAACGTTTGCCGAGCAGTTCTCACAAGACTTTACGGTAACGATGAACGACAATGTAGTCGATTCCGTGAAAGTAAATCACGTATTCGAAGAGGCTGTGGAAAAAGGGGATTACAAATTCCAAGACTTCCGCCCGAATATCGAACTTGTCGAGCTTGTTCGCGATACGCATTACGAAGTGTCGTCTAACCCAGATGGAAATGGTCTGTATTTAGAACAAAGTAAAACAATCAAAGTTAACTACACAGCGAACTACAACGCTTACAACGTGAAGTACTACTTCGTTGGTATTGCGCGTGGTCAAGAGGGCAATATTACACCGCCGACGAAGCTTGATGTAATGCTAGGTGAAACGAATCCGAACTACACAGTTTACGGTTCAGGCGATTCACCAAGTACGAGTAGCTCGATTAACATGCCGGTTAAGAGCCAAGACCCGACAGCCGTATTCATGAACGAAGGTACGATTTACTTAGTATTACAAGACCAATATGGTAACACGTCGAACGTTATTGTGAACCGCATTTTAGGTATCGATCCACGTAATGTAGGTAGACAATAATACAAACAAAAAAGCGCGGTGCAACTTTTTGCATCGTGCTTTTTTTTCGGTGGTATAATGTAAAACAAAAAAAGAAGGTTACAAACATGATGTACTTATCGATGATATTCTTTCAAATCGTCGCACCGATTCTCGTTTTAATGGCAGTCGGCGTATTTTTACAGCGAAAGTTTACATTTAATTTAAAAACGATGTCGCAGCTCATTACGTATTGCTTCATGCCCGCTGCGGTGTTCGTCAGCATTTACGAAACGTCCGTCAATAAAGAAGTACTCGGACAAATTACGGTTTTCATCGTGCTGTTTATCGGCAGCCAAATGCTATTAAGTTCACTTCTCGCAAAAGTAATGGGCTTAAATAAATTAGAGGGCGCAGTATTTAAAAATAGCGTCGTGCTCATTAACTCAGGTAACTACGGCATTCCGGTAGCGCAAATGATTTTCGTAACGCAGCCAATCGGGGTTGCCATTCAAGTCATTCTGGTGATTTTCCAAAACATGACGACGTACACGTACGGGCTATACAATTTAATTTCATCGACGAAATCAGGCATGGCGATTGTGCGCGACTTTCTGAAGATGCCGATTGTGCATGCGCTTATTTTAGGAGCGATTTTGAATATGCTTAACGTGCCGATTCCGCAAATGATTCGTATACCGCTTGATTACATTGCGGGTGGGTTCGTTGCGGTGGCGCTGCTTATTTTAGGGATGCAGCTGTCGCAAATTGAAGTGCGCACGATGTTTAACAAGTTAATTGTTGTGAGTTGCTTCACGCGGCTTGTGCTAGGGCCCGTCATTGCGCTAGGTATTATTTATATGCTCGGACTGGATGGCGTTGTCGCACAATCACTGCTGATTGCGAGTGCATTCCCGACGTCGCGCAATAGCTCAAGCTTAGCGCTGGAGTACGATATTGAATCGGACGCGGCGGCACAAACCGTACTGTTCTCGACTGTTGTGAGCTGTATTACCGTAACGTTCGTCATTTATGCGGCGACGATGTTATTTCCGATTTAACGATTCGTCATTAGTAAGTAGCATTTGACACGTAAAGGTTGCTTGAAACAAGAGGCGGACTCCAGCGGGAAAAGCGCGAGCCTCGAGACCCCACAGTCGTGAGGCACGAACGACGAGGAGGCTTGAGCCGTGCCCATGGAAAGCCTGCCTCGACGTGAAGAGCAAACTTAAAGTTACGGCGTGAAAGAATTTAACGACAAAAGGCGATGCAACTGTCAATTCAACAGAAGCATCGCCTTTTTTTATTGAATATACGGACGAACCGCTTGTAGTTTCGATTGTAAAATGGTTGGTCCCGTCGTCATGTACAATTTCTTTTTGAAATACGTAATGATTTCACGAGATTCAAGTGCGGCACATTCATGCATGTAGCGTTCGACTAATTCACCGAGCGTGTATAATTCCACTCCTGATAAATCATTTGCGTCTAAACGCTCATAGTAGGAGGTCAGTTGTGTATTTAAAGTGCTAGTGCGACGTGATGCACATAGCGTAGTTGTGTGACGTAATGTTGATTGTTTTTGCTTATGAAATGTGGACCGTAATTTATGAAATAATGCTTGCATTGACCATCCCTCCTACTGCATATAATAAAACATATATGTTAGTGGCACATTTCAACTATATTACATTCCTGTAACAAATTTTAGCGTTGATTGCCAATCGCGACTGTACAACGCGATACGCAAATTAATTTGCCTGATTCGTCGGTAATTTGAATGTCCCACACAATTGTTGTGCGACCGACATGAAGTGGGATTGCAGTCGCAGTGACGATGCCATCTTTTTTCCCACGTACATGATTCGCGTTAATTTCAAGCCCTGCAGCAAATTGCGTTTTCGGATCGATATGTAAAAATGAACCGATGCTCGCTGCTGTTTCGGCAAGCGCGACCGAAGCCCCACCGTGCAGTAATCCGAATGGCTGACGCGTGCGACCATCTACTGGCATCGTACAAACGACGCGTTCCTTCGTAATTTCTAAAAATTCCATGCCGAGCGTGCCGATTAACGTTTCCTCTAGTGGTACCGGTAAATATTGTCGTAACTGTTCATTTGTCATCATGTCATTGCCCCCCATGTTTTTGTTTAATTTCAAGTATTTGCGTCTCTGTTAGCTTCGTCGCATGCACAATAATGTCGATATCGACGTTTTCGTTTAATAGCGTTGTCACAATACTTTCCTTCGACGCCATTAACGTGCGTGCTGCGTCCTCCAGTGCTTTTTGAATTTTTTGTGCCTTCTTTTGTTGCTTATCAAAATCTTCGTGAGGTAGTTGTTGTGTCATTGTGTAGTAGCTCCTTTCGTTTGTTTAGCATATAGTAAACGCAGTAAATGATGTTACTCTCATATTCCCATATTTTACAATGATAAGCGATACGCTGCACAAAAAAAGAGCCTGCTTCGCAAATCGCGAGGCAGGCTCTAATGGATTGGATATCAAAATAAGTGTTACGGATTATTTAGTGTATGGGTTTGATAAATCCATACCGTCTAATGAAAGACCCATTGCTTTAGCAACACCTTCACCGTACGCTGGATCAGCTAAGTAGCAGTGTAAAATGTGGCGACGCTTGATGAATTCTTCTACACCGTTCATTTCAGCAGCAGTTGTTTCGAATAAACGTTGTTGCTGTTCTGGTGTTTGAAGACGGAATAATTTACCTGGTTGCTCGAAGTAGTTGTTGTCATCTTCGCGGAAGTCGTAGATGTCAGCAGCTCCGTCTAATGCTAATGCAGGCTCTTTGTATTCTGGTTGAGCTTGTAATGCATTGTAGCTGTTTGGATAGTACGTTAAGTCTGAACCGTTGTTACCGTCAGCACGCATTGCGCCATCGCGGTGGTATACCATGAATGGGCAACGTGGTTTGTTTACCGGAATTTGGTGTAAGTTTACGCCTAAACGGTAACGAGTTGCATCTTGGTATGCGAATAAACGAGCTTGTAACATGCGGTCAGGAGAGAATCCGATACCTGGTACGATGTTTGATGGAGCGAATGCTGCTTGCTCAACATCAGCAAAGTAGTTTTCAGCGTTGCGATTTAACTCTAACTCACCAACTTCGATTAATGGGTACTCTGATTTGTACCAAACTTTTGTTAAGTCGAATGGATTGTCTTTCGAGTTACGCGCTTGCTCTTCTGTCATTACTTGAATATACATAGTCCATTTTGGGAAATCGCCTTGCTCGATTGATTCGAATAAGTCGCGTTGTGAAGATTCGCGGTCTTTCCCGATTACTTCAGCAGCTTCTGCGCCAGTGAAGTTTTTGATGCCTTGTTGCGTGCGGAAGTGGAATTTCACGTATACGCGCTCACCAGCTTCGTTAATCATTGAGTATGTGTGTGAACCGAAACCGTGCATTTGACGGTAGTTTGCTGGAATACCACGATCAGACATGACGATTGTTACTTGGTGTAATGCTTCAGGTAATGAAGTCCAGAAATCCCAGTTTGAGTTGCCGTTATGCATGTTCGTTTTTGGATCACGCTTAACAACGTGGTTTAAGTCTGGGAAGTGTAATGGGTCACGGAAGAAGAATACAGGCGTGTTGTTACCAACCATATCCCAGTTACCTTCTTCAGTGTAGAACTTCACAGCAAAACCGCGGATGTCACGTTCTGCGTCAGCCGCACCACGTTCACCTGCTACTGTAGAGAAACGTAAAAATAATTCAGTTTCTTTCCCGATTTCAGAGAAGATTTTTGCTTTTGTATATTTAGAAATATCGTGCGTTACAGTGAATTTACCGAATGCACCAGAACCTTTTGCGTGCATACGACGCTCAGGAATTACTTCACGGTTAAAGTTTGCTAATTTTTCAATTAAGAAAACATCTTGTAATAAAATTGGACCACGACGACCAGCTGTTAAAACATCATCGTGTGATACTACTGGAGCACCAGCAGTAGTTGTTAGTTTACGACTTTTATCCATTGCCATAGTTATTGCCCCCCATAATTAAAATTCTCTTCACCAATTACTATAACAAATCCAAATAAGAATTGCTAGTAGATTATAATAATTCTTTTTAAGGAATTCATATTATAGCGAAATAAGAACAAAGAGAAGATTTTTACTCGCTCAATTACAACATTTACCCGCTAAGTAATCGTCTGAAACATATGTGCGCTAACTTTTTATATACGTTTTGCACTGTTTCTATAGTAGTAACTAATTGGAATATGATAGTTCAATTGAGAATGTTAAGATTAAATGAGAATAATTAATTTTTCGTCAAAGTTGTGTCAATGTATGTAAAATATATGTTTGTTTAAGGAAGCGATGTTCGAGAATGCGTAAAAAAAACGCTACGATAAGTACATATGTAGGGGGGAACGGCGATGAATAAGACGACAGATTTTTTGCAGTTATTCGTAAAGGAGACGGCAAAATCACCACAATGGTTCGAGCAGCGACAACAAGAAATAGCACAGCACGGCTTTGTCGCTACGACTGAAGAGCTAACGTTCGCCGCAAAAGTCGCATGGCGCAATAGCAATAAATGCATCGGCAGGTTGTTTTGGCAGTCGCTCCACGTCATCGATGCACGGCATTGTGTCGATGAACACACTGTATTTGAGCAGCTGCTGCATCACATTGTGTACGCGACGAACGATGGCAAAATTCGCCCGACCGTCACGGTGTTTAACGAGACGCGCGTGCGCATTTGGAATCATCAGCTCATTCGCTATGCAGGATATGAGCAGGACGGGGAAATAATCGGTGAGCCGAGTTCAGTGCAGTTCACGAAGCAATGCATCGCGCTCGGTTGGCAGCCACAGTATGGTATGTTTGATGTGCTGCCGCTCGTTATTCAAGTAGATGAGCGCCCGCCGCAATGGTTTCACATTCCGAGCGACTACATACTCGAAGTGCCGATTACACATCCAGAATATGATTTTGCGCCGCTTCAGCTAAAATGGTATGCCGTGCCGATGATTGCCGATATGCGTTTTGAAGTAGGCGAGCAGTCGTTTCATGCGGCACCGTTTAATGGCTGGTATATGGGCACAGAAATTGGAGCGCGTAACTTTGCGGATGAATCGCGCTACAATGTATTGCCACAAGTAGCGAAATTATTGGGGCTTGATACGTCGAAGCAGGCGACGCTTTGGAAGGACCGCGCACTTGTCGAGTTAAATATTGCGGTGCTGCATTCGTTTAAAGCAAATGGGGTGAGCATTGTCGATCATCATACAGCGGCGACGCAGTTTCAGTTGTTTGAGGAACGTGAAAAAGAAGCGGGGCGTGATGTAACGGGGAACTGGGTGTGGCTGATTCCGCCGATGAGTCCCGCGACGACGCATGTGTTTCATCAACCGTACGACAACACGGTAAAGACGCCGAATTATTTTTATACGACCGACGTGCTGGATGTCGTAACGAAAAGGTGTGCTAACGTCAACAATTGACGGCTAGCACACCTTTTTTGGTTATCGTGTTTGTTGAATCATTTGCATAAGTTCGTCGCGGTCAATTAAGCGGACGTCGTTATGTGCTGCGAGCGTTTTTGCTTGCTTCGTGAAGTAGCTATTCGTCACAACCCAAGCACTATCAGCGTCGTACATGCGAATGGCGGCGATGATTTCTTGCACCGCTTTGACGCCGACTGACGATTTATAACGCTTTGCTTGCACGACAACGGTTTTGCCGTTTCCTTTGACGACTAAATCTGCACCGAAGTCACCAGAGGATTTCGTCATTGTTGCGCGGTAACCTTGCCGTTTAAAGAGACTTACTAAAAATTCCTCAAATTCGACGCCGGTCATATCATCAATGTGATGCGTGCTAGCCGTCGCAGTTGGTTGCTGAATGCGCACTTTTTTCCATACAGCGGACACGATGAATGCGAATGTTGTACCGATGACCGCATACAATGTGACGTCCGCATTGCGCGTGAAGTAATACGTTGTCGCAGCGATGATGAGTAGTATTACTTGCCACGGGAGTTTGCGCTGTTGTTTCTTTTTTGATTTACGCTTTGCCACGATTGAACCCCTTTACATCGTCATTTTTTTCGCTATTATATCATATTTTTAGTACGTATGTTTGCTGTCGAATGATTGCTCAATCGTTTTGTTGCGCGATGCATACAAGCCGCTCACAAGGAATACCGCGACGCACAGCATGAACGCAAAGATTGTCATATTCCAGCTGTTTGTAACGTCGTGCAGCCAGCCAAACGTAATCGGACCAATCGCCGCGAGTAAATAGCCAGTGGATTGTGCAAAGCCTGATAGTTCAGCTGACGTATAAATGCTTTCGGTGCGCATCGTAAACAGCATCATCACTAAGCTAAACGATGCACCACCTGCAAGCCCAATGCAAATCATCGAAAGTGGTGCGAGCGACGTCCATCCGAAATATAACCCGACAAAGCCAATCATATAGCTTACACATAAGCCAATTGTAATTGGTACATGCATCGATGCGCGGCTTGCTAAAATCGGCGTAATAAACGTCATCGGTAGCTGCGCGATGAGCATAAGCGAGCTAAGCCAGCCAGCCTCACTTGCACTAAATCCATGCGACGCTAAAATATCAGGCACCCACGCGGACGTTGAGTAAAATAATAAGCTTTGAATGCCCATCATCGCCGCAATTGCCCACGCAAGGAGTGATTTTGATAGCGGCAAAGAACGACTCGTCGTCGGTGCGTGCATTGATGATTTTTTCTTTAGCTGTGGTAGCCAAATGATGATGGCGATGATGATGAAAATAAGGGCAAAGCTAAGAGAGCCGCGCCAGTTCCACGACGTTTCGGCAATCGGGTAACTAATGCCAGCTGCGATACTTGCAGAAATATTCATCGACATCGAATACACGGCCATCATGACGCCAACTTTTAACGGCATGCGTAGCTTCATATAGCTGGGCATTAAGACGTTACCGAACGCGATGGCGATACCGATAAAAAATGTGCCAAATAAAATACCGCTAATGTCAGTGAAGGCACGAAGCACGATGCCTGATGCAAGTAGCAGCAGTGCGAAAAATAGCGTGCGTTCAATCGACACTTTTCGTGCAATACGCGCAACGAATGGCGAAATAATCGCAAACGCAAGCAACGGAATGGTCGTTAAAAAGCCGGCAAGTACGTTTGAAATACCGAGGTCGTCACGAATTAATGGAATGACTGGGCCAACTGCGGTAAGTGGTGTGCGTAGCGTCATCGCAATGAACATGACACTCACAATAAATAGCGCAGTCGCTAATGTTGTTTGTTGTTTTGTCATAGTGTATGTACTCATTTCTTTTTAGTGTAGTTTTCTTAGGTCTATTGATTAGCCATTTTTATACAGTGAAATTCATGATTTTTAGCAACCGAGCTGAAATAAACGCTGTATCTCAGGGCATTGAGCGTGCGGCGAGACTCCTTGGGAAATAGCATGAGTTTGAGACTACAGGCTCAAGCCATGCCTCAGGAACGCGAGCCGCAATGCGCGAACTGTTAATGAACTGTTTAATCAATATGTTTGTATTTTTCTATACATAAGCATAGCATACGGTCGAAAAATCGTTAATTTTGTCTGAATAGTCCGAAGAAACAAATTAATTAAAGTTGCTTGAAAATGAAACAAAGGGCATGATACACTCTTAGGCATTAACAATTTAATGATACATTACCTCTTAAAAAGGAGGTAGAGGTCGCGAACATGAATAAGTACATTGCTTGAAGATCGAGTCTAGTGAGAGCAATCGAAAGGTCATATTCGCCGAAGCGTGCAGCAAACATCGATATGCGGCGCGCTGGGGCTGGGGCTGAAGAAGACCAGAACTGGCACATAGAAATATGTGTTGTGCTATCTTTTTTTACATGGGGTTTTACGGATAAGTCGTTACTTCAATGTAGCGACTTTTTTATTTTTGTGAACGCGCCGAAATAAAGTGAAACATACACATGTAAATAATCAAAACATGAAGGAGACTTTTTTTATGAGTAGGCAAACAAACGAGCCGCCGCAATTACAGCGTGGCTTGAAGAGTCGTCACATTACGATGATTAGTCTTGGCGGAACAATCGGTACAGGATTATTTTTAGCAAGTGGCGGAACAATCGCACAAGCAGGTCCGGGCGGCGCATTACTAGCATATGCGTTAATCGGGATTATGGTTTATTTTTTAATGACGAGCTTAGGGGAAATGGCGGCGTACATGCCATCAGCCGGTTCGTTTAGTACGTACGCAACGAAATTCGTGGACCCAGCACTTGGCTTCGCACTCGGCTGGAACTACTGGTACAACTGGGCAATTACAATCGCAGCAGAAATTGCGGCCGTGTCATTAATTATGAAATATTGGTTCCCAGATAGCTCATCAGCACTGTGGACAGCGATGTTTATCGTTGTTGTATTAACGTTTAACTTTTTATCAGTAAAAGCATACGGGGAAGCGGAATATTGGTTTGCGATGATTAAAGTTGCAACGGTTATCGTCTTCATCGTCGTATCGTTCTTAATGATTTTTGGTATTTTAAAAGGCGAAGACCCAATCGGCTTTGAAAACTTCTTCGCAGGCGATGCACCGTTTAATGGCGGTTTCTTAGCGCTGTTTGGTATTTTCTTAGCGGCAGGTTTCTCATTCCAAGGTACGGAGCTTTTAGGGGTAACGGCTGCTGAAACAGACGACCCAGGCAAAAGCATTCCAAAAGCAGTAAAGTCAGTTTTCTGGCGCATTTTAATTTTCTACATTTTAGCGATTTTAGCTATCGGGTTAATTATTCCGTATGATGACCCACGCTTATTATCAGACGACATTGCAACGTCACCATTTACGCTCGTGTTTGATCGTTTAGGCATTGCGTTTGCGGCGTCATTAATGAATGCCATCATTTTAACGGCGATGCTTTCAGCCGGTAACTCAGGTTTATACGCGGCGAGCCGTATGCTGTTCCAATTAGCAGTAGAAGGTAAAGCACCGAAAATGTTTATGAAATTAAACAAACGCGGCGTACCTGTAGCAGCACTACTTGCGACATTATCAGTTGGTTCATTAGCGTTTTTATCATCATTTTATGGTGATGGTGTCGTATACATTTGGCTACTGAACGCTTCTGGTTTATCCGGCTTCATCGCATGGCTTGGTATTGCGATTTCGCATTATCGATTCCGTAAAGCGTATGAGCTACAAGGGCGCGACATGAGCAAGCTACCGTATAAAGCGAAGTGGTATCCATTTGGACCGCTATTTGCCTTTATCGTCTGCTTAATTGTTATTTTAGGGCAAAACTACACAGCGTTCTTCGGTGACATCGATTGGGAAGGTGTTCTCGTATCGTACATCGGGATTCCATTATTCATCGCGCTTTGGTTAGGCTATAAAATTAAATACAAAACAAAAATCGTGCCTTTAAAGGACGCGGATTTAGATTAATGACGAGACTGTGCAGCGAGCTGAAATACGCTAATGCACAGTCTTTTTGCTATGGCGAAATAAAATGACATCCGTATATTGTGAGAAAAATGAAGAATCGTTAAAAAAATTCATGCATCTTTTCGCTTAAAACCGAACGTTCATCGTTTATAAATGCGTGAATTTATGTCGTTTACGAATGTTGTGCTGTTTTTATGTTGTGAGAACGTATTGTCAATGCTGAAAATTCATGTTTTAATAAGTTCATTCTGTAGAGAAGTATTACTCACTCATATAACCGCGATAATATGGTTCGCAAGTTTCTACCGGTTCACCGTAAATGGATCGACTATGAGGGCTCATAAACTTAGGAATTGACCTAAACTTTTTCGAACATAGCGCTCGGGAAGTATGACCCACTCATAAAAGTGAGGTTATACTTTTCGAGTTTTTTTATTTTTGCTTATGAAACAACAAACTTAGGAGGATTCATTCCAATGGACGCATTAAAAGAAAAGATTCACGCAGTAGGTCGCGTGCTATCAGAAGATGTACTAAAAGTTGATTCATTTTTAAATCACCAAATTGACCCAATATTAATGAAGCAAGTCGGCGAAGAGTTCGCAAACCGCTTCTCAGACGAGGTCATTACGAAAGTATTAACGATTGAATCGTCAGGCATTGCACCTTCTACATTCCTTGGCTTAACGATTGGCGCACCAGTCGTATTTGCACGCAAGAAAAAATCGTTAACGTTAACGAATAACACATATACATCACAAGTGTACTCATTTACGAAGCAAGAAACGAACGACATTTCGGTATCGCGTGACTTTTTATCAGCAGACGACAACGTCATTATTATCGATGACTTTTTAGCGAACGGTGAAGCGGTGAAAGGGTTAGTCGACATCGTCAATCAATCAGGCGCACATTTAGTCGGTGTCGGCATCGTTATTGAAAAAGGATTCCAACAAGGCGGCAAAATATTACGTGAGCAAGGGCTACGCATTGAATCACTTGCACGCATTAAATCACTGAAGGACGGAAAGGTCGAATTTTTCGAAGACGGTGAGTTTTAATGGATAAGGCAAAAGCGCTCGCATTTGGATTTCAGCATTTACTAGCAATGTACACAGGTGCGATTTTAGTACCGCTTATTATCGGTTACGGTATCGGCATGACGCCAGAGCAAATTACATATTTAGTCGCAATTGATTTATTCATGTGTGGTGTCGCAACGATTTTCCAAGTATGGCGTGGTAAAGTAATCGGCATCGGCTTACCAGTTGTACTCGGCTGTACGTTTACAGCAGTGCCAGCCATTATTTCAATCGGGAACGGCGCAGGTATCGGGGCAATTTACGGAGCAATTATCGCATCAGGTGCAATCGTCATCGTCATTGCACGTTTCTTCGGTAAAATCGTCAAGTTTTTCCCGCCAGTTGTAACAGGTTCAGTCGTAACAATTATCGGAATTAGCTTATTATCAACAGCAATAACGAACATCGGTGGCGGTGATGCGACCGCAGAAGGCTTTGCATCAGGCACGAACTTATTGTTAGCATTTATTACGTTAGCTGTCATTATTATCGTGTACCGCTTCACAACAGGCTTCATGCGTGCCATTGCGATTTTAGCAGGGATGGTTGCCGGAACCGTTGTCGCATTATTAATGGGTGTTGTTAACTTTGCCCCAGTAAAAGATGCAGATTGGTTCCATATGATACAACCGTTTTACTTCGGTATGCCAGAGTTTCATTTAGAAGCAATTGTGACGATGACGTTAATCGCGATTGTATCGCTCGTTGAATCAACAGGTGTTTACTACGCGCTAAGCGACATTACGAAAAAGCCAATTGACGAAAAAGATTTAGCGCGTGGTTATCGTGCAGAAGGTTTAGCATCAGTAATCGGCGGTATTTTCAATGCATTCCCGTACACAACGTACTCGCAAAACGTAGGTCTTGTAAAAATGACAGGCGTAACAGATCGCGTCGTTATTTACATTACAGGTGGACTATTAATCGTCTTAGGTTTCTTACCGAAGTTTGCGGCATTAACGCAAATCATTCCAACACCCGTATTAGGTGCTGCGATGGTAGCAATGTTCGGTCTTGTTATTACACAAGGGATGCAAATGCTTGCACCAGAAATTAATAAATCAATGGAAAACGGTTTAATCGTTGCATGTGCAATCGGCTTAGGTGTCGGTGTATCGGTCGTACCAGGATTATTCGTATCACTTCCAGACATGCTTGAAACATTATTCTCAAACGGGATCGTAACAGGTTCGGTAACGGCGATTGTGTTAAACATTGTGTTTAATATGATTGGTAAGAAGAAGGAAGCATAAGCAGCAAAACCACTTACTCATTTGGGTAGGTGATTTTTGTCTTACTCTCTATTAATAATGTAAGATGGATAGAATCAGGTCTGTTGATTCGCTATTTTTATACAGTGAATTTCGCAACCAAGCTGAAATGAAAGCTGTATATCGGTAGCAGGGAGCGTGCGCCGAGCCCCAGAAACGCGAGCCGCAATACGCTCCTGCCAATTAACAAATCTAGGATAGAATATTAAAATGACGAGTTAAGGAAGTGATTTCATGGGAAAATTTTATGCTGTAAAATCAGGACGGACAACAGGAATTTTTACAACATGGGCGGAATGTGAGAAGCAAATAAAAGGCTTTAGTGGAGCAAGATATAAGTCGTTTGCTACAACTGAAGAAGCGGAGGCGTTTATAAATAGTAACAGTGTCACAGAGAAAAAAATTGATCGTAACAGTTTGAGTGTGTATGTAGATGGCAGTTATTCTAAAGCGCTAAAAAAGGCAGGTTTTGGTTGCGTTTTTATTTTAAACGAACAAGTCATACATACAACGGCTAAAGAAGCTTTAATAGATAAGGAAGAGAATTTATGGAATGTGTCGGCGGAAATTGCAGGTGTGTTATACGCCGTGAAATGGGCTATCGAAAATAAATATGCATCAGTAAACATATTTTACGATTATGAAGGGCTTGAAAAATGGTATACGAAAGAATGGAAAGCGAACAAACAAACAACGAAAAATTATGTAGCACAATTGAATGACTTAGCAACAAAGATTACGATGCAATTTATCAAAGTAAAAGCACATGCAGGAGATACATTTAATGAAATGGCAGATCAACTAGCGAAGTCTGCTATAAACAATACGGATAGAGCAAGTGATGGTGTAAAGGTAACTGCTAAAGACGCTTCAAACAACACTACGGATGTGATGAAGTTAAAGGATTATGATGAAATTGTGGGTCCTATGGATACGGCTAAATTGAAGATACAGTATAAAGGTTTCATCATTAATGACAGTGCAATGACGAAGATTGCCAAGTACTTTTGGAAAAAGGAAAAAAGAAAAGTAACCGACTTAGTAATAGATGCCGATTTTGATTTAAATACGTTGACGCTAGTACTACATCTAAGTGAAAAAGGATCAAATTACACATTGCACAAAATCATAACAATAGAAGAATAAAAGAATGGCGGTCTCAATCGATAGCGAAATCTCTCGCCAAAAACCTCCGAAATTCACCTCAAAAAAACTTTTTTAATTTTTTTTAGAAAATTTGAAACTATTTCGCAACTGCTCCGTCTGTACGGCAACTAAAAAAAAGGAGGAGTTTATTATGAAGAAGATTTTACTATCATTCGTACTGTTAATTCCGATGTTATTCTCAGGAATGTTATCACCAGTACAAGCAGAAAAAGGTAAGGAAGAAGTATTAGAGATTCGTTTAGTTAAGGTCATTGGTGCGCCGTTAAAGGCAGGAGCAAGTAAAAGTGCTGCAACA
The DNA here is from genome assembly GCA_036309765.1 of Caryophanon sp. GTDB lineage: Bacteria > Bacillota > Bacilli > Bacillales_A > Planococcaceae > Caryophanon. The sequence continues at coordinate 25,918 of JAXJTE010000085.1, forward strand.
ATTCGTACATTAAAGCAAGGTGAAGCATTAAAGCTAACAGAAACAGTAAAGGCAGGATGGCGCCAAGTACAGTTAGATGCGTATACATACGCATATGTAAATGATAGCTTTTTAGAGCAAGTAGCAGGTTACACAGTAGATATTCCAGCAAACGGCAAAATGCGTTTAGCAGCGAAAGATACAGCGTTTAAAACAGAGCCGAAAAAAGTAGATGCATCATTCAAGAAAAACGATATTATTTTACAACGTAGTGAAACAGCTAAGAGCGTATTAATCGAAACATTAGCAGGTCATAAAGGTTACGTGCCATCAAACAGCTTTGTAACATTAGAGCCAACAATTCGTAAAGTAAACTTAAAAGATGGTATTGTCGTTCGTGAAAATCCATCACCAAAAGCAAAAGTAATGTACACATTATTCCCAAACACAGCAGTTGAGTCATACGGTCAAGTTCCGGGTGGCTGGCGCGTGATTTTCCACCGCACGAAAGTAGGTTACGTAGCGGCGGAGCCAATGGTAGCAGCGAAAGCAGAGAAGCGTTGGATCAATGCGGCGAACGTAGAAGTACGTAGCGTAGATAGTAAATCAGTAGATGCAGTAACAGACGTTTTATACTATGGTGTTGAAGTGAGTGCGTATCCATCATCAAATGGTTGGTCATACATTCAGAATGGGTCGGTAACAGGTTATGTGCCGACATCATTATTAACAGCGAAAAAACCAACACGTTAACAAAGAGGGGAGCGGCTCGTATTGGCATATGCGGGCGGCTTCCTTTTTGTCTTCACAACTGTTCATGATGCAATTTCTAATATATGTTAAACTATTCCTAAAAAGGCTATTCACTAACAGCTGTACACAAATCGAGGAACGGTCGCCACTTCATCCATGTGACCTTGATTGTGCGATACAGGTGAAGAGTGGCTAAAGGTAAGGAAGGTTAACGAGTACATGACACAATTAGATGCCATAATGAAAGAGCATAGCCAGCACCTTGTACGTATCGCATACTTGTATGTGAAGGACTGGGGAACTGCGGAGGATATTGTACAAGATGTCTTCATTAAATTTTTTCAAACGTCCGACCAATTTCGACAAGAGGCGTCATTAAAAACATATTTAACGAAAATGACCGCAAACCGCGCGAAGGATCATTTACGTTCGTGGAAATATAAGAAGCAAGTGTTGTTTGATAACGTCTTTAGCCAAGTACGAGGTGTAGATGAGCATGTTGTCGAGAAGGAAGAATTAAAAATGCTTGGGAAATTGCTGTTTGAGCTGCCGTTAAAGTATCGCGAACCACTCATTTTGTATTATTATAATGAACAGTCCATTGCAGAGATTGCACAGGACTTATCGTTAAACGAAAATACGGTCAAAACGAGGCTGCGACGAGCAAAGCAGCAAATGAAAGGATTTTTTGCGCAACAGGAGGCGACCGAGTATGACAGAATTTAAACGTAAGCTTGATGAAATGTTCGGTGATACGTCTGCTTCAGAGCAACGCATACAACAGCAAGTACGAGCAGCTTTAGCAGCACCACAAAAGAAAAAACGTGCGTGGCAAGTACCAACGATTGCTTCGCTTGCGACAGCTGTAGCCTTATTTTTAATGATGACGACAGTCGGTTCACCTTTGTTTTCATCTCAAGACGGGCGCGGTGTTCCGTATGATCCGCTTGATGATTTATATGCGATTGGGCTACAAAAAGGAAATGACGAGCTATCATCGATTGACGAGGCAACATTATTAGGGCTACCAACTCTTAATATACAATCACGCCTTCAATATATCGATGCACAAACGTTTACGCATGACGGCAAAACGTACGCGCCAATCGTCGAGCGAAAAGAGCAGCTATATGACAAAACAGTTTACGACCAAGGCGATATTGTGCGCACGAAAACGTATAGCGGCAGTCATTTGCCTGTATATAAAGAGGAATATTACGAAATTATCGCCGTGCCAGGTGACCGCATTTATTTGCGTGACGGCGAGCTGCGCATTAATGGTGAGCGTATCAATCTGCCACTCATTCAACAGTATGATGAGCTCGATGTCAGCATTGCAGGCGGCTACGAGCAAGTGCTAAACGCGCGTGAATACCTTGTAATGAACCGCTTCCCAGCAAGCGATTCATTACAAGGTGCCGCCATCATTCCCGTACACAAAATTTACGGTGAAGTAGTCGGCATTACGACCGATGAGCAAGCATTCGACGCATCAGACGCAGAGCAAGCATTCGATGCGCTACTATATAATTTAGCGTTCGAAAACGGCGACAATGAACAAGCATGGCTACAAGACGGCTATGCATTCCCGTACGAAAGCCGTGTCGGTGAATTTTTCTTAGAGGCAAGCTACCGTACAGCCGAGCAACAAGGTGACCGCGTCGTGCTGCGCTATGATTTTGAGCGCGAGCATGGAACAGTGTACGTCTTTACGATGTATAAAACGGCAACAGGCTGGAAGTTAGGAAGCAATTAAACAATGGGGAGGTGCTAACGTGACGTTAGTGCCTCCCCATTTTTGTTATTCAATAATGTGAATGTAAAAATCTTGCCCGTCGATCAGCTCATGTAGTGTCATACCGTGCTGTTTAAAATGATGGAACGCGGCAACCGCAAAGCTTGCATGTCCGTTTAAATAGCTGCCGATCGTAATGGCATGTGCCGGGTTGTTATGAAAGAAAAAGTACGTACGTGCATGTGCATCGAGCGCATCGAAAATATCTTGGAACGTGTCGTTACTTAAATGAATGCCGCGCGAGTAGCGAATTAAACGTCCGTAAACGTCGTGGCGTACATATACGAAATCTTCTTGTTGAACGATGGTGGGAGCAATAGCTTGCATGAATCATCCGTCCTTTCGTTAATAGAAATCATCCCATGTGCTTTGTTGCATTTCTTCTGCAATCGTTTGTAAATCATACGCATTAATGAGGTGTAGCTCGTAATCTTCTACATGCTCTTGATATTCGCGAGCGAGTCGCAGTAAAAACTTCGGTGATGCTTCATTTTCTTCGTCATACATGAGCAATAATCCTTCTGTATTGTCCAAAATAAATTTGTCTTTTTCGACAAACTGCCACGGTGCCTCGTATGGTTTTTTCGACGTCGCTGATACGAAATCCGCCTCGCTACAAATGTAATGAAACGTTTGCTTTTTATCGTCCTTCCAGTTTTCGTCCATGTTCAAAAATGGGGTAATGACGGCGAGTTTTAGCTGTTCGTACTGCTTTTTTAACTCAATGACGACCTCGGCTGTCCATGTTTCAACACCAGGCTGTCCGCTAACGATAATCCATTCAAGCCCATCTTCAATAAACTGCTCAAGGCGCTCGGTAATTGCTTTCTTTATAATGACAAGCCCAGGATGTGAGCTATTAAAAATACCAAGCTCGTGCGGACGATAGCCGGAAACGTATACACTTTTCATAACGCAATCATCCTCTCTATAACAAAAGTATACAAAAAAAGCGCCGCGATGTTTTGTCGCGACGCTTGCAAATGAAGAAGTTAAATTGTAAATTTTTCGATTGTGTGACGAAGCTGCTCGACCTCGTTTGACAACGTATGTGTCGAATTCGCTACGACGTGCATTGCTTTTTGTTGCTCTTGAATCGACGCGGCAACTTCTTCAGCAGACGCGGCATTTTGCGTGCTAATTGCGGCGATGTTTGAAATCGCAAGCGTCATCGTATCTTTCGCATCTGTTAAGTCGTGTAAGTACGTCGACATTTGCTCCACTGTTGCGACAACGTCATTTGTGCATGTACGAATTGTCGCAAATGCTTGAGCTGTTTGTGCTACTGCCTCGTGCTGTGTTTCCACGATTTCGTGCGTGCGTGCAATTTCTTTCGTCACGGCCTGCGTTTCTTGCGTAATGCCACTTAACGTTTCATGAACAGAATTTGTTGCGTCGGCTGTTTGTTCAGCAAGCTTGCGAACTTCCTCTGCTACGACCGCAAAGCCTTTCCCATGTTCGCCTGCTCGTGCTGCCTCGATTGATGCGTTCAGTGCAAGTAAGTTCGTTTGTGCAGAAATGCTCGTGATCGTTTGAATGATCGAATCAATGTTTTGAATCTTTGTCGCTAAACCTTCGAACACGGCATGAATGTTTGATACAACCTCGTACGTTTCCTCCGATTGCTTACGTAGCGTATGCAGCTGTGTTGAACCGTCGTTGTTTGCGTCTTGCATTACGAGGGATTGCGACAGCATTTGTGCGTTTTGTTGGTCGAGCGTATCGATGTATGTTGATAACGTTTGAGCTGATTGCGCCGTCGTTTCTGTATCCATCGCTTGGTTATGTGCGCCGTCCGCTACATTTTCAATTGCTGCTGAAATTTCGTTGCTTGAAGCGCTCGTTTGCTCAGACACATTCGATAAACTATGTGACGTATGCTCAATTTTTTCAATCGATTGCTCGACGTTTTGAATAAGCTCTTTTAAATGCGTAATCATATGGGCGAAATGATTGTGCAATTGTCCAACCTCGTCTGTGCGCTTCGTTAAATCCGTCGAAATGTTTAAATTGCCTTTTGCGACTTGCTCCGTTAAGCGTGATAAGTTTTGAAGTGGTGACGAAATGTTACGCGCTAAGTAGAACGTCATAACAGAGCCAATCGCCAATGCAATGACGAGTGAAATAATAAGCGTACGAATAATGGCCATCGCACCGCTGTTAAATTCAAATACGTACGTGCTAGAAACGATTACCCAATCCCACTCTTGAATATATGTTGTATAGGATGTTTTCATTTCAATTTCATCTGGATTATCTGGAAGTCGAAACTCATAGTCGATAAAGCCACCACCTGCTAAAGCAAGCTCAACCGTTTCGCGCATAAAATAGCGACCGTCCGCATCTTGATAATCGTATGTGTTCTCGCCTTCTAAGTTCGGGTGCAAAATAACGTGCGCTTTTGAATCGACAATGTATACGTAGCCTGAATCACCAAGCTTTGTCAGGTTGTGCTGGACGCGCGTGCCATCTGCTTGCAGTGGCCCGTACACCTGTGCTTTCACAATTTCTTGCGCTTCCTCTTTTGTCAGCACACCTTCTTCAACTTTTTGCAGCATTTCATTTACGAGTGCTTCCGTTGACGTTACGCTATTTTTTATTAAATCTTGTCCAAGAGCATCTAACTCGGTCGTTGCTTGTATGTAGTTGAACGTGCCAATTGTCAAGCAAGGAATGAGTATAAGTAACAGTGAAGTAACGATAATTTTTGTGCGAACAGAAATGTAATAACCTTTCATTTCCAAGCCCCCCTCTATACATAGCTACATAATGCTAAATATTACATTGAAATAACGAGTGAAAAAACGTATAAAAAAGCATTATTTGTATTTATTATGACATTTCCGATTCTTTTTGCCAATAAAAATATAGGAGAAAAGTATTTTTATTACCTATTGACAAATAAGCTATTTCGCCCATATATGCATGGTTACGATAAATGGCGCAGTTACAATATAACGACGAGGACAAAATTTGTGCAATCGCAGTGAAGATGATATTCAATGAGTACACAACAAAAAAGAGACACCATTTGCATGATATCTCTCATCGTATGTGCATTGAATTGTTACGCAGAAATGATCGCTTTTACGACTTTTGAAATGACTGCGCCTTCTGCTTTGCCATTTAATAAAGGTTTTGCAATTTTCATCGCATCGCCCATGTTCATGCCAGCTGTTACACCTGCTTCTGTTAATGCGGCTGCAATTTCTTCTTCAGATAATTGCTTAGGTAAGAAGCTTTTTAATAATGTTAATTTCGCTTCTTCCTTTTCGATTAAGTCGTCACGACCGGCAGATTTCGCGCCGTCTAACGCTTGGTTCGTTTGTTTCACTTCGCGGTTAATGACTGCGATTTCTTCCTCTTGTGTTAACTCGCTACCTTTTTCCTTCTCAGCTGAATCTAGTGCGGCTTTTACAAGTGTTAAAACGCCCTTTGCTAGCACGTCTTGATTTTTCATTGCCGTTTTTAATTGGCTAAATACTTCTGTTTTTAACATATGAAATGCTCCATTCTGATTATGAGGTGTAGCTATTATAGCATGGCAACTAGCTCAAGCGAAATAACGTTGCTTCCGTGTCGAGCGAGCTTGCGACAATCGCTAAACGCTCCGATGCGTCTGTAATTTGTGCCGTCGTTTTTTTCTGTATTTGCATATGCTCGCGCGTATCTTTCGAGTGAGCAGCGCATTGTACCGATAATTCAAGCAGCGCATGGAAGTTGTGCGTTACCGTATTCGTTAATTGCAACATGTCATTTACGAACGCGCTCGTTTTCGTCGTGCGTTCTGTTACGGAGCGGTTCGCCTCAGCAATTTTAAAGAACAGCGTATGCGTTTCGTCGATGCTTTGGACGCCACTTTCGACAAAACCATGCATGTGCTGTAGCTGTGATGCCGTCGTGCTAACTGCTTGCTGAACGGCGGTCATCGTATTCGCAACGGACTGGGCAGATTGCTGCGACTGCTCGGCTAATTTGCGTACTTCTGTTGCGACAATTTCAAACCCTTTGCCATGTTCACCTGCACGCGCCGCCTCAATCGAAGCATTTAACGCAAGCAAATGTGTTTGTGCAGCAATTTCTTCAATCGTGCTCGTAAAGTGAACAATCGCATGTGCGGTGTTTTCTAAATGATGCATCGCTTCTTCTACACGCTCCATCGCAAATGCCATATGATGAATGGTCGCCGAAGTATTTTCGACTTGTGTGACTGCGTGATCGACGACAGTGTTCGCCTCAGTCGATGTTTGTAAAATGGTCGAAGCGTGCGATGCAATCGATTGTAGCTGCTCGGTCACATTGTTCACGTCATACATGCTGTTATGCAGTAGTGATTGCTGCATTTCCGCACTTTCATGAACACGAATTGCTGCATTGTATGACGCATCAACGGCACCGCTTGCTTCTGTAATCGTTGCGACAAGCTCTTGCGACGAGGCGGCAACATTTGTACTCGCTTGCGACACGCTGCCGATGACGTGCTGGAAGTTGTGCAGCATTTTATTAAAAGCATTCGCTACGTCGCGCACTTCATCAGCAGGCATGCTCGTCGTTTGAAGCGGCATAATCGTTAAGTCATTGTCGCTTAATGCATGGAAGCGTTCTTTCATCAGTTGAAGCGGTCGCAGCTTTTTCGCTAACACAATCATTAAAATCGCAATATGCAAAATGAAAATCATCGCGATGCACGCTGTTAAATTCAATAGCACGAGCAGCTTTTGCTCCAGTACATCATGCTCCTTTTTCGACCACGCATCGACGGCTGTTTGAAGCTCGGTCAAATACGTTAAAATTTCCTTTTCATTCGCAATGTAATCATCACTATACAGCACTGACAACGCATTTTTTTGCTCATTCATCGCCACTAAATTAAACGCCCACGCATTTAGCTCATGTGTACGTGTTGACATATCAATAATCGTTTGCAAAATACTTTGTGCTTCTGTTGGCAACGATTCTTCTTGGAAAGCTGACGTCATTTGCTCAGCTTCTGCTAACTGTTCATCATAATTTTTCAAATCTTGCTCGTCCTCTGATTGAACGTACACACGAGCTAGCGACGATAAATGCGCCGTCATCGTTTGCAGCTCGCTATTTAACTGTGAAATCGCTGTTTGCTGCTCATAGCTTTTTTCCTGCTGTTGAATCGTTATATGTAAAAAGATAAAAGCCGTAATAAGTGCGACGCTAAGTATTAACGTACTGATCGTTGTGAAACGTATCATCCGTTGAAATGACATTGTATTACACTCCAGTCTATGGATGTATTTTCATTAAGTGTACGTTTGTTATGTTAAGGAGGTGTGAAGCAAACATAGTATTCTCGTAAAAAAGCAGTCAAGCCGTCATAACATACACATTCTATCAGTGAAAAAATTAATCTAATATAATATAGGAAGAGAGCTAATTATTTTTAATGAGCAAATCTTTTTTATAGAAAAGTGTTGACGTTATGCGATGTAAGGTGTTATTATTTGTGAAGTCGCTTAGGTGACGTAAGCAAAACAACAAATTGAAAACGAGTTGAAAAACTTTTTTAAAATAGTTGTTGACAAAAACTTAGTGAAAATGCTAAGATATAGAAGTTCGCTTGAGACAGCGACATGAACCTTGAAAACTGAACAACAAACGTTGATGAAACATAGCTAGTTTAACTAGCAAACAATTTTGGACATCATAATTGGTGCCAGCAACATTTTAGCTTTTGCTGA
>JAXJTE010000086.1:0-6302 GCA_036309765.1 Caryophanon sp.
CGGTAATACTGGAGGCGGAGGAAACAACTCAAATCCAGGAACAGGCGGTAACACTGGAGGCGGAGGAAACAACTCAAATCCAGGAACAGGCGGCAACACTGGTGGAGGAGGAAATAACTCTAACACAGGTGGCAATACGACAACAGGTGGAGGAAGCTCGAACACAGGTGGAGGTAGCGTTTCAACGCCAAATAGCGGCGGCACAACGACAGGTACAGTAACAACGACGCGTCCGGTAACATCAACAACAGGTGGAACGACGACGTATTACCCGTCGACAACAACAACGACGAAGCCAGCAGTAACGACGACAGCGCTTCCGAGTGGAACAACGACGACAACGACAGCGACATTACCACAAACGAATGTTCAATCAACATCAATGTTAGCTGTTGCAGGTGCGTTACTTGTCTTAATTGCAGGGATCGTAATGTATCGACGTCGCAAGCTTAGCTAAATAGTCAGCAGGAAACAGTGAATGGATTCGCTCCATTCGCTGTTTTCTTATTTGTTATGCAAAAGCGCAACCGAAAGTGGTTGAATCTATACACAGATTCGTCGGAGTAGCGTACAATAATATGTAAAGAGAGAGGGGACGAACTATGTTACACATCGACAAACAAGTTATTCAAGCACCAATGGCAGGCATCACGACACCCGCATTTGTGGCGGCGTGTAGTAACGCAGGCATTTTAGGGTCAGTGGGAGCAGGTTATTTAAATGGACCGCAAACACGCGATTTTATTCAAGCAGTGAAACAGCAAACGACAAAGCCATTTCAGGTGAATTTATTTATACAAGAGGAGCCGCGTATTGATATCAATGTGCTACAGCAAGCAAAGCAAGCATTACTACCTATCTATGAGCAATTGAATGTTAATCATGTGCAGCGTGTCACATCGACTGAAATTTTTTCGCAGCAAATTGATATTGTCATCGAAGAACAGGTGCCGATTGTGTCATTTACGTTTGGGCTACCTCATGCGGACGTGTTAAATCGCTTATTTGAAGCAGGTATTATCGTCATTGGTACAGCGACGACGGTAGCAGAGGCGAAATTGGTAGAGCAAGCAGGCTGTCAGTACGTCGTGGCACAAGGAAAAGAAGCGGGTGGTCATCGTGGTTCATTCAACGAGCAAAACGAATTCCATGCGACGCGCGATTTAGTACGTGCGATGAAGGAAGTCATTACGATTCCAATTATTGCGGCAGGTGGCATTATTGATGCGCGTGACGTGGCGGATTTAACAGCGGATGGTGCAGACTATATGCAAGTTGGTTCTGCGTTCCTTATTACAGATGAATGCCAAACAGCAGACATTGTGAAGCAGGAAATTAAGAACTTAACGCATAACAACACGGTGTATACGAAAGCTTTCTCAGGTAAAATGGCGCGTGGTGTGAAAAATGAGTTTGTTGAGTATATGGAAGGTAAAATCGTGGCACCATACCCACTACAAAACGATTTAACTAAGGCGATCCGTGCTGCGGCGACGATTCAAAAGCGCCCAGAGTTTTTATCGGTGTGGGTTGGCGAGCGTGGCTATTTATGTGAGGCGACGACAATTGAAGAGGTGCTCGTACGCTTAGGTGTATAAGCATAACAAAACGGCGAAAAGCATTGTGCTCTCGCCGTTTTTGTTATTCTGTCCAAATGTCAAACGGAATTTCTTTGCCATCTTCAAATAACATAATCGTGTCGTACGTATGTGTGAACGACACAGCATATACTTTCGTTTGAATGTCACCCGACTGTTTTTTTTCGCGCGTAATGTGAATGTTTAAGACGCGTTCATTGTCATCTGCTGTAATGCTCACATGCTCTTGTGCGTTAATAAGTAAATAGCTCACATCACTTACGCTATAGATAAAGGAAGCAAATGTCGTTTTGTCGGTAATGTCTACGATGCCTTGTACGTCCTCATTCGGCTCGTCCACTGGGTAAATGTCAATGACGTTGTTATCGATGACGCTTTCAAATGACGTAGCGTCTGTCGGTGTCGTTTTTGCTTCGTCGTCGCTGCATGCTGTTAAAAAGAGTGCGACCGTTAGTGGTAATAACCATTTCTTCATATTGATTTGTCAGTCCTTTCATTTCTACGTCATCCATTGTACAGATAAGCACTGCAAACTACCACTGAAGCGCTCATCGCACCATTTGCCGAAGTCGTCATGAGTTAAAAAACACAATGTAGTACAGCTTTTGACTCTTTTGAACGAGTGAATTTGTTGTAACGTGACACGTCTGACCTTAAAAGTGAACAAACTTTCTTTGATAAAGCGTTTTCAAGCTAACTGTGTCAAAATGACGTCGCGCTGTTATATATCAGTACGAAATCATGTTCTTTATGTTTTTATCACTCTACTTTGTGTTAAGTTTTCCTAAATTTAAAGATAACTATTTTAAATTTTGAGAAAACAATGTACAATTGAAAACGTAATCATTTTTTATTCATAAGGAGAGTTCGCACATGTTCAAAATTCAAGAAATTCGTGAGATCATCAAATTAGTAGATACATCTTCAGTAGACGAGTTCGTATACGAAGTTGACGGGGCAAAATTAAAAGTTAAGAAAAACGGCGTAGCGGTAGACGCACCTGTAGCAGCTCCAAAAGCAGCGGCACCTGCAGCGGTAGCTCCAGAAGCACCAAAAGCAGCGGCTCCAGCAGCAGTTGAAGCACCAAAAGCTCCAGAAGCACCAAAAGCAGAGGTTGCAGCTGATTCAGAGTTACATAAAATCACTTCACCAATGGTTGGTACATTCTACCAAGCTTCTTCTCCAGACGCAGCAGCATATGTACAAGTTGGCGATAAAGTAGGCAACGAGTCAATCGTATGTATCGTAGAGGCAATGAAATTATTCAACGAAATCGAAGCGGAAATCGAAGGCGAAATCGTTGAAATTTTAGTAAAAGACGGCCAATTAGTAGAATTTGGTCAACCTCTATTCCTAGTAAAAGCTAACTAATAAGGAGTTGCAAACGTCATGAAAAAGGTTTTAATTGCAAACCGTGGTGAAATTGCAGTACGTATTATTCGTGCTTGTAAAGAGTTAGGCATCAAAACTGTAGCTGTTTATTCAACAGCTGACGCGGATGCACTACACGTGAAATTAGCGGACGAAGCATATTGCATCGGACCACATTTATCAAAAGATTCTTACTTAAGCTTCCCAGCAATTCTTGGCGTAGCGCAAAAAACTGGTGCTGAAGGGATTCACCCTGGCTACGGTTTCTTAGCGGAAAACGCAGCATTTGCTGAAGCTTGTGAGAATGCAGGCATTAAATTCATCGGTCCATCATCTGACGCAATCAAAATCATGGGTATTAAAGACGTTGCCCGTGACACGATGGAAGCAGCTAACGTACCATTAGTTCCAGGTACAGGGATCGTTCCTGATATCGAAACTGGTAAAGAATGGGCAGCTAACATTGGCTACCCAGTAATCATTAAAGCAACAGCAGGCGGCGGCGGTAAAGGTATCCGCGTAGCTCGTACTGAAGAAGACTTAGTAAAAGGCATCGAGATTACTCAAAAAGAGGCAGCAGCAGCTTTCGGTAACCCAGGCGTTTACTTAGAAAAATTCATCGAGTACTTCCGTCACTGTGAAATTCAAGTACTTGCAGACGGTCACGGCAACGTAGTTCACTTAGGTGAGCGTGACTGTACAGTACAACGTCGTATGCAAAAATTAGTAGAAGAAGCTCCATCTCCAGCGCTTTCTGAAGAGCGTCGTGCACAGATGGGTGAAGCGGCTGTGAAAGCAGCGCAAGCTTGTAACTACGAAGGTGCAGGTACAATCGAGTTCATTTACGATTACCAAGCAGATAAATTCTACTTCATGGAAATGAACACACGTATCCAAGTGGAACACCCAGTAACAGAAATGATCACTGGTGTTGACCTTGTACAACAACAATTAAAAATCGCTTCTGGTGAGAAATTACCATTCGCACAAGAAGATATTAAAATTAACGGTTGGGCAATTGAATGCCGTATTAACGCCGAAAACGCATACAAAAACTTCATGCCATCAGCTGGTACTGTAGCGACTTACGTTGCACCAGGCGGCTACGGAGTACGTATCGATTCAGCGGTATACCCAGGCTACACAATCCCACCTTACTACGATTCAATGGTTGCGAAATTAATCGTGCATGCAGATACACGTGAAGAAGCAATCGCGAAAATGGATCGTGCATTATCAGAGTTCGACATTGCTGGCCCTGGAATTAACACGACGATTCCTTTCCACCAAGCGTTAATGAACAATGATGTGTTCAAATCAGCGAAGTTCAACACGAAGTTCCTTGAAGAGAACGACATTTTAAATACAAAAAAATAATCGGTGAAAGCTGATACACTTTTAACCCGTTCTCTACTTGTAGAGGGCGGTTTTTTTGTTGAGATGAGCTATTATTTTGGTAGTTATGTAGGTTTATAGTAGCTTTTTATTTGTAAATAAAATACTTTATATAGTTCTATTTAACAGTATTCACCTCGTTGCATAGACAGAATATTTCAATTAATTATAATGGAGATATACTATTTTTCTGAATGATAAAGGGGAAATTTTTGAAGGATAAAGATGCAAAGCTACGAGTCTAATGTTTTAAGAAGAGCGAGGATCGTCGAGCTGCCGGTGTAAAATATTTTTTTGCTATCATTTTTCTAGTAGCAGTTGAAAGAACAGTAACAAGAAAACTAAATGAGTAGTTGGGGTGTTTTATGGTGATGGAAACAGCAGTATATACGTACGAAGTGATTCAACCAGGGGATGACGCGTTAATTCACAAAACGACGGAATGTTTAATGGATACATTTCTTGGTGTGCAAATAGGAGAACTTTGGGTGCAAGAACCGATTATTGGCTATGCACTAAAGCTACCACGTAAAGAGTTTTACGCGTTCACGAAAAGCTATATCGAAGACCATGCAGCACAAGGCTATTGTGTCGTCGCGCTTGATGAGGAGCGAAATGTTGTCGGTACGTTCGTAGGTGATCATAATGCATTTGTCATTGGAGAATTTCCAACATTTACAGGGGCGTTTGCAAATATGAATACGGTTGTCGACGTGCTAGATGATATTGATGAACGTTTTTTGACGGATTATGCGTTACGTGAAGGGAAATCGCTGCAAGATGGGGATATTGTGCATATTTTTCTAATTGGTGTCAGTGCGCCGATAAATCGTCATGAAGTCATTAGACAGCTCGGTGCATTGCTAGAGCAGCAAGCACGTCGTAATGGCGTACGCATGTTGTTAGCTGAAGCGACAACACCGAAATCAGTTCGTGTGCTACAAAAATATCACGGATTTGAAAAATACATAACAGTGGACGGTGAGCATATTGTGTATCCGTATAACAGCCACAAACAGCTTGCGGTTATTCCCGAAAGCACATCAGATGGTATTTACATCGTCACAAAATCATTAACATAGCAAAAAAGGAGGTGCGAACGTGCATCTCCTTTTTATTGTACAAATTGAATAGGTACATACATCGGCTCGCTTAGCGCAACGCCTTCTGCACTCGTTACGCTGCGGTCAAGCTTTAACACATATGTTTCGTCGTGTACGATTTGTTCAGGTGTTACAGTCGCGGTATCGTTCGTCACGGTTGTCGTTGTCGCAACGATTTGTCCGTCTTTATAAAGGGTTAGCGTCGTGTTTGGTGACACATCGCTTGAGAATGTTACGGTAACGAACGGATTTGTCATCGTGCGCAGTGGCAGCTCGTCGCCGCGAAGCCACTGGAGCGCATTACTTGCATGAATGAGTCCGTAGCCTGTTTCAACGTCGTAGCCGGGCGCTGCAAGGTCGGTCGCGGTCGTTTTGAGTGCTTGCTGTAACATGTCAGGTGCGGCGTCGCTGTATTGTTGAAGCGCCGCGATTAAGCCAGCTACGAACGGGCTTGCAAACGATGTGCCGTTTATTTCGTTAATCGTGTCATTTTGGATGAGTGGAAGCTTGGCGCCTGGTGCAACGAATGATAGTTGATTGTTATACGTTGAGAAAAAGGCACGCTGCTGCTGTTCATCAATGGCACCAATCGATAATACGCCGTCGTAGGAAGCAGGGTAGTTTGGTCTATTATGCGATTCTGCTTCATTGCCAGCTGCTGCGGTAATCGTAATGTTTTGTGCAAGAGCTCGCTCAATGGCGTGCTGCTCGCGTTCATCGATATACGTGCCACCTAAGCTTAAATTAATAACGTCTGCGCCTTGTTCGATGGCGTAATCAATCCCTTTGATAATGTTTGGAACGGATAAGCTACCGTTCGCATCAACTTTAATAG
>JAXJTE010000087.1:0-1632 GCA_036309765.1 Caryophanon sp.
ACGATGGCAGTTTACTTAAATGCGTTAACTGGTAAAGGCGTACACGTTATTACCGTCAATGAATACTTAGCAGCGCGTGATGCAGAGGAAATGGGTCAGCTATACAACTGGTTAGGGTTAACAGTTGGTTTGAACTTAAACTCGCTATCAAAGGATCAAAAGCGTGAAGCGTATGCATGTGATATTACGTTTTCAACGAACAATGAGCTAGGGTTTGACTATTTACGTGACAACATGGTGCTATACAAGGAAGAGCGTGTGCAGCGTCCGCTACATTTCGCTGTTATCGATGAGGTCGATTCGATTTTAATTGATGAGGCGCGTACACCGTTAATTATTTCGGGGCAAGCAGGGCGTTCACCACAGCTGTATAAGCAGTCAAATGCTTTCGTGCGCATTTTAAAGAAGGACGACGACTATACGTATGATGAATCGACAAAGGGCGTTAACTTAACGGATAAAGGGATTGAGAAGGCAGAGCGCGCGTTTGGCATCGACAACTTATATGATCTTGCGCACGTTCGTTTACTGCACGCGATTAACCAGTCGTTAAAGGCGCACGTATCGATGCATTTAGACGTGGATTACGTCGTACAAGACGGCGAAATCGTTATCGTTGACCAGTTTACAGGTCGTTTAATGAAAGGTCGTCGCTACTCAGATGGGCTACACCAAGCAATTGAGGCGAAGGAAGCGTTAGAAATTCAAAACGAATCGATGACGCTTGCGACAATTACGTTCCAAAACTACTTCCGTATGTACGAGAAGCTGTCAGGGATGACCGGTACGGCGAAAACGGAAGAAGAGGAATTCCGCAACATTTACAACATGCAAGTAATTTCGATTCCGACAAACCGTCCGATTCAGCGTGACGACCGTCCAGATTTAATTTTTGCTTCAATGGACGGCAAGTTTAAAGCGGTAGCGGCAGAAATTGTAGAACGTCATAAAAACGGGCAGCCGGTGTTAGTCGGTACGGTTGCGATCGAAACGTCAGAAATTATTTCGCGCTATTTAACGCAGGCGAAAGTGCCACATAACGTATTAAACGCCAAAAATCACGAGCAAGAAGCGGAAATTATTGCCGGTGCTGGTGAAAAAGGTGCGGTAACAATTGCGACGAACATGGCAGGTCGTGGTACGGACATTAAACTTGGTGAAGGTGTTCAAGACCTCGGTGGTTTAGCAGTAATCGGTACAGAGCGTCACGAATCACGTCGTATTGATAATCAGCTTCGTGGTCGTTCAGGGCGTCAAGGCGACCCAGGGATTACGCAGTTTTACTTAGCGCTAGACGATGAATTAATGCGTCGTTTCGGCTCAGACAACATGAAAAACATGATGACGAAGCTCGGCATGGACGATACGCAGCCAATTCAATCGAAAATGGTATCGCGTGCAGTTGAATCTGCACAAAAACGTGTAGAAGGAAACAACTTCGATGCGCGTAAACGTTTATTACAGTACGATGATGTATTACGCCAGCAACGTGAAGTTATTTACACAGAGCGTAACGAAGTGCTTGAAACGGAAAATATGCGCGAGCTTGTTGAGAAGATGTTACATGAATCAATCGATGCGAACGTCGGAGCGTATTTACAAGGCGAGCGTAAAGATTGGAACTTAAAAGCG
>JAXJTE010000088.1:0-3078 GCA_036309765.1 Caryophanon sp.
ATAAATTCGTTTGATCGGCAACGCGCTTAATAAAGTTTAATACTTCATCGGTATTTTTTACTTCTTCTGTTGCTTGCGTCGATTGCACAAGCAGCGTATCACTAATGTTGACGAGGTTTTCGGAGCTGTTCGTAATTAAAGCAACACGGTCATTCGCTTCTTCTAACGATTGTAAAATTTGATCTGAAATCGCGCGCAGCTGCTTTTCATTTTGCTTTTGTAGCTGCATAGCGAGTGCACCGATGACTTCACCGTTATGCACGATTGGAGCTGCTGAGCCGGTGAATGGAAGTCCGAAAAATTCGGGTGGTACGTCATCAATTACGACTTTATTGTTGCGAATGCAATCTGCTAATGGCTCTTTTGGATTAATTTTTTTACCTGCGCGTGCACCAATATCAATTTTTTTACTTGGATAATACGCAATCCATTCGCTCGTATTCGTTAAACCGATTGCCGCATCTGGCAGCATGGAATGAAATAAAGGTAAAAATTCTAAATAATTTTGTAAAATCGGATGAAGCGTGTTGCTTGAAGTGATTTTATGCATCGTTATTCTCCTTTACATTTCATATTATGCAGGTTTTGTAGGCGTTAACAGCCGGTATGCTAACAGACGCACTAACCTCATACTATTATACTAACAATTTAACAGTTTATAACGAATTCACTCTCGCAATCTTGAAATTTACAATAAAATGTATTTATAAACAATAAATGCACGTAAAGTACGTAATCCATGCGAAAAATGCGAAGTTCATTGTGATTCACGTTGAACTTCGCATTTTTTAATCTACTTCTTTTAATAAAAGCTCAATGTTTTCGACACGTGCTTGCAATGAATCGACTTGTTGTTGTAGGTGAAGTGTTTGTTGCTTCTCCAGCTGTAAACGTTGCTCAGCACGTTTTACATTTCGTTTGTATGCACGGTACAGTAAAAAAAGAATGATGATTGGAATAATTGATAAACCGAGCATAATAGTCGTTGCGATGACGTCACCGATATTAATTGATGTTACGCTATGTTCCATATTAAGAGCCCTCCGTTTTTTTTACTTTTTGCGTCAGTGTCGATGTGAGAGAAGCGATCAATGCTTCGTTTAGCTGTACGTCAAAAGAAGTTAACGTATAATATTTCGCCGCCTTTCCGCTATCGAGCAGCTCTAAATCGCTCGTCACAATGTTTGCCTCTTCTAACTTTTGTAAGTGTAAATACAAAAGGGGACGGCTCATGCCAAGCTCACGTGCAAGCTGGCTTACATACTGCTTACCGTTTGCTAAAATGCTGACGATACGCAAACGATGTGGATTCGATAAAGCGTCCAAAAATAAAAGTAACTCGTCGCCTGTTTGTATATGTTTCATATGTAAGTATTTTATTACACATTATACAAAAAGTAAACAAGCGTTTCGTAAACTGATTACGTAACGCTTGTTTTCATTCATCTTTTCATTTTCCGATTCATACAAATGACGATAAGGCTAATGATGGCGATGGCGATAAACGCCCAGCTAAGCAGCACGAATGCAATCCCCGTAAATCCTTCGCCAAACACATAAATGATGCATGAGCAAAACGCACAGCCGTACAACGACAATAGAAGTGGAATGTAACGTCTATTGTTTGCATGCAAATATTTTCGCAAAAGAAACGCCAACAAAAGCAATGAAATAATCAAGAGTGCAAAAGATTCCCCAACGTCAAGCACTCGAACACTACGTAAATCCATGAAGTTCACCCTCTCTTTTTAAGCTGCAACAAAAACTGTGCAATGTTTAAGCCAATCGATATGATCGTTAAAACGGAAAATGCTTTGGACATCGCTGGCACAACAACGCCTCCCAGTCCTCAGCTTCGATCCACGCATTAAGCCTGTCATTGTAAATGTTTTCGTTGCATACATCATAACAAATTTATCCAAAAAAAAAAAAGACTTCACGATAAAACGTTTTATCGTCAAGAAAGGTTACATCTTCTTCCTCTTTTACACGCTCAACTTTTTATGTCATTGGCACATTTTCTTCAACGCAAGACAACACATGTTTTCAACTGTTCTTTTTGTTAACTTGAATTATCTAATTTACTCCTTTTCATCGGATATTAGCGTTAATAACAAAGAGTTAACTAGTTAACATATTGATAAATAAACATTTTTAAGGTACGATAAACTCAATACATGATTGGAGTGAATGAATATGGCAGATGTAACATTAGGCTTTAAAGTAAGCGAAGAAGTGAAAGAACGTGCCAAACAAATGATTGAAGCGTCAGGCTTAAGCGCAAAAGATTGGATTCAATCAGCAATTACGATGTACGAGGCGAAAAACGTTGGCATGGAAGCACCTGAATTTGTGACGAGCTTGCATGAGTTAGAAGTACATACGACGCGCATTCATGAGCTAGCCGTTCATATGGTACAGCAATCGATGCATTTAAAGGATCAAGCTGTTCGTGAGGCGCATAAAGAGGCAGATCGTAAAGAAGAATTAGTGGCGGAACTACAAACGAAGCTGCGTGAAGTAAAAGAGCAACTACAAGCCGTACAAGAGGAAAATGAGACGCTACGTGAAGCATTGGAGCAAGCGACGACACAAGCAGCAGACTTCAAGCAAAGCCGCGACACACAGCAAACGTTAGTAAGCGAGCTACAAACGAAAGTCGCTGCCTTGACAGATCAAGCACTTGCCTACGACGAATTGAAAAAGTCCGTTGCTGCAAAAGAAAAAGCAGAAAAACAACAGCAAGCCGAGCTACAAGCAAGCTATGAAGCACAGTTACAAACGTTACGAGACGAGCAAGCAGCTGCACAACAACAAGCACAAGCACAACAGCAAGCCGCTTCTGCTCAACAAAAAGAACTTGAGCAAACAGTACAGCAGCTTCGTCATGAACAGGCGCTACAACAAAAGGAACATGATTTAGCATTGCAGCAAGCTGTCATGCAAGCCGAACAAAGCTACCAGCAAAAATTGCAAACACAAATGGACGCGTACAACGACAAGTTATTCCAGCTTATGACGCAAAAACAAGAAAACGAAAAAGAGAACGACGCCAAATAGCTTCGTTCCCTACTACTG
>JAXJTE010000089.1:0-3483 GCA_036309765.1 Caryophanon sp.
ATTTCGTCACGCCTCTTAAAACGAAACGAACAAGGAGCTGACCGATTAACAACGGAAGCATTGTTAGCATGACGACGACGTCACGACCAAATGGCTTAAACCAGCCGCCGTCGTTCGGAATGAAGTACATCGCTAAAAGCAGCGAAAGTACAGCTGTTGCGACATTCGCAAGCAGCACCGAGCGCACGTTAACATCTTTCGCTAATGCTCCTGCTAACACAATATATGCAATCGTGCCAATTAGTAGAAACGGCGCGTCCTCCCTATTGATGTGCTGCCCGTACTCATAAAAATGAAATAAAAACGGAGCCGGTATTAATGTACAGATAAGCCATAACCATTTCACGATCATCACCTAGTTTCTTTTATTTTTTGACGAAAAAAGCTTCCCCACCAAACAGCTAAGCAACCATAACTAATCGTAACAAAGGTTGCCCAAATCGCGCCGTGTGATAATGCATGCACGAAATATTGCCATTCATTCATATGCTCAAACCGACCGATTGCATTGACGAATGTGACGATTGGAATGGCAAGTGTTAGGATGATGACAAATGCAGATGCTGCACCGCGCTGCCATTTAACGAGGCAAATGATTGCGGTTAAGAGCGTGAGGAGCAAAAATGCATAGTACAGTATCCAAAACCATCCAGGTAACGTTTCCATTATCGTTGCCTCCCTTACATACTCGTATTATATGAAACGAAAAAAATAGGGAAAAGTTTCTGTTACTCTTTATTTATTTACAACATTGTATTTATGTTTGCACAAGGTATAATAAAAATACATAAATAAGAATAAAAATTCAAAAGGAGTAATGTTATGAAGCTTTTTTTACAGTGCAGTTGTTTAGACGATTACGTACAGGAGCTACCGGAAGTCAATTTCTCAGACGCCTCGATTCAAGCGCTAAGCAATGAGCTTTTTTGTACGGGGCAAAGTGATATTGAAAAGATAGAGTGCGCCTTTCATTTCGTGCGAGATCATATTGCGCACTCGTGGGACATTCAAGGAAGAAAAGTGACGCGCACCGCTTCGGAAGTGCTCGCGCATCAGCAAGGTGTGTGTTACGCAAAGTCGAACTTGCTTGCGGCGCTCCTTCGTGGACAAGGCATTCCGACCGGCTTTTGCTACCAGCGCTTAATGATGTTTGATACGCCTGAAAAAGGTTATGCGCTCCATGCACTCAATGCCGTATTCGTGCGTCATTTGAACAAATGGATTCGCCTTGATGCGCGCGGCAATAAACAAGGTGTAGAGGCGGAATTTTCACTAAACGAGGAAAAGCTCGCATTTGTGGTGGATACAGCGCTTGGTGAAATCGATTATGATACGATTTTTGTAAAGCCAAACGTTAAAACGATGGAGACGTTGCAGCGCTGTGACGATGCGCTCACGATGTATATGGAGTATTTACCAGACGCACTATAACGACAAAAAGAAGGTGCGTAAATAATGGAGGCTGCTGAAAAACTAAAAAAACGCGGAAATTCATTGTAATTAACTTTGAATTCCGCATTTTCCTATGTGATAAAAGTCGATTTATACTAAAAACAGTAGCGTAAATCGATTTTTTCAGTGCCCTCTAAATCATGCACCTCCCTTTCCTCCGTTCCGTTTACTAAACGTTATGATGCGAGACGATATTACTTTATTTGCTGATTGTTTACGTAGTCCAAATAGTTTTGTGCTTGTGCGAAATCGTCCTGCCATGCAGTCGGTACGTCTTCAAGCACCGGAGCACTTGATGTTCCCATTTGTGCCATGACCGTTTCGTACGTCATGAGTGCATCAATGTAGCGTGTATACTCGTTAGGCGTGAGTACGTCCTTTGATGAAGCAACATCGTTTAATAGATCGAAGTATGGCTGAATCGTATGCATCGCCGCTTCAAGCTCAATCATTGCATGCGCAGGAACATTCGTATAGTCGATATTACCGTTTGCATCACCGTATGTGAGCTTTGCACTCGTAATGAGTTGTAGCTGCTCTTTAAACGCCTCATATTCACGTTCTCCGAGTGTTCCTTTTGCTTCATTTAGCTTAGCATCAAACAATAAATAGCCTTCCATCGTCATGACCGCTGCATGCTTTTGAATGTTTTCAAACGAGCCGTATATATCGTCTGCAAGCAAAGATTGATACGCGAGTGCACCAGTCGGAACGAGCAAACATGCCGTAATGAGCGCTGCACCGAGCTTTCGTTTTACTGTTCGCTTCATGCCACCCATTTCGCATTTTGCCTGTGCGATGCCTCGTTGACTTCGCGTATGTAGCTCCTTTGGAATATCGATACATGCAAATTGCTCCTTCAGCTGTTTATCCATAGTATTCATCTCCCTGTAATTGTTTTCGCAATTTTTGTAAGGCGCGATACAAAATCGATTTCGCCGTTCCGAGCGGCATGTTGAGTACGTCGGCAATTTCTTGCAACGTGCAGTCGTCGTAATACTTAAGTAGCACGATGCTTTTTTCCTCGTCCTTTAGCGTATCGAGCAGCGTTTGCATCGACACCGTTAGCGCCACGTCCTCCTGTTGAGCTGAAGCGCGCTCGTCCGCATACAGCGACACAATCTTTTCGTTTTTCTTCAATACGTTCATCGCGCAGTTCATCGTAATGCGGAGCAGCCACGTTTTGATGTATGCCGGCTCCTTCAGCGTATGAATGTTTTTAAATGATTGGTACGCGACGTCCTGCACTAAGTCAAGCGCGTCCTCTTTATTTTTGACGTATACATATGCCATGCGGTAAATGTCGATTTCGTATTGCTGAAACAACGTTAAATACGCCTGGTCATTGCCTTTTTGTGCCTTTTTCACAAGCCGTTCTATGTTCACAAATAGCGCCTCCTTTTTTCTTTACACGTATTAGACAAACGAGCCACCTATTTAGCTTCGTCTTATTTAAAATGTTTGTATATTTTCGTTAAAAATATGTTGAAAATTACTAAAATACAAATAATTAGGTCATTTTATGTCCAAGCTAAAATGTATAATAAACATATGAGTATTGAATTGTTAAGTAATGGATTTTTAAAAATTACTCAAACAATGAAAAACTTTGAATAAAACATATAGAATACGAGGTGAAAAAATATGAATCCACTAGTTGTTATGGAAGTAGGTAAACTTGTAACACAATCAATAAAATCATTCGGTGAATATATGAATACACGCGAGATTGAAAAAACAGAGCGTATTCGTATAGCTGCAGTTTTAACAGCCGTTACAGAAAAAATCAATGCCGATCGTGCAGTATTTGAAATGTATATTGCAAATAGCTTTGAAGAACGTGAACGACTTTATCAAATGGCAGATAAAGTTTTAAATAAAGCGATTGAAAATGCAGATACAGAAATGATGAAAATTGCTTTAAATTGTACAATTAACATTTATAATAAAAATCCATTAGACGGTTTTGATCTTAACTCACAAGATGCACTTTCATCAGGTATGAAAAGCTTTTTAAAATAAGGGGGGTTA
>JAXJTE010000090.1:0-9152 GCA_036309765.1 Caryophanon sp.
ATTCTTAGCCATGAGAGATTCCTCCTCGTAAAAAGTTTGTGTGGTAACTTACATTTTACATGGAATCTCTCTTTTTTATTATTTTTTTACGGTAAAAATTAGCTAATCAACAGGCGTGTATATTTATTAAACAATTAAATGTATAATAATTAAAAATAATAAATTTGGAGGTATTAATGGTAAATTTTAAAATGAGATTAAATCAAAAGGTAACTGAAAAGAAAATAAATCCAGTGGAAATTTATGAAACTTTAGATAGAACATCAGAAAAAGGCCCATTACGACCGATTCAAATACAAATTTTAGAAAAATGGTTTGCTGATTTTAGAGATAAAAAAGATGTAATTATGAAATTACATACTGGTCAAGGTAAAACAATAACTGGATTATTAATGCTACAATCAAAGTTAAATGAAGAAAAAGGTCCAGCTTTATATTTGTGTCATAATCATCAACTTGTAGATCAAGCATGTGAACAAGCCTTAAGTTTTGGGATAAAGTTTGTAAGAATGGATACAGCAGAATTTCCAGCTGAATTTATAGATTCCAAGGCTATTTTAATTACTACTGTTCAAAAATTATTTAACGGTGAAACTAAATTTAAAATTGGAGCAAAATCACTTCAAGTAGCAACAATACTTTTAGATGACGCCCATGCTTGTATTGAAGTGATTAAAGATGCTTTTAAAATAAATCTTCTTCAAGGCTCTCATCCATACCAAGAAATTTTTGAGTTATTCTCAGACGATATTCAAAATCAAGGAGCAGGCACTTTTGCTGATATTAAAAGAAATTCATTTGATGCCTTAGCTTTAATCCCATATTGGAGATGGAAAGAACTGCATAAGGAAGTTTCAGATATTCTTTCTAAATATAGCGATATTCAAAATATTAGATTTAGTTGGCCAATATTAAAAGATATTATTGGTGAGTGTCAATGTGTTATATCTGGTAATAGCTTAGAGATAGCACCTTATAAAAATCCATTGGATATGTTCGGATCATTTTTTAAAGCAAGTCATCGGATTTTTATGTCTGCTACAATTACAGATGATTCTTTTTTAATTAAAGGGTTAGGTTTGAGTTCGACAGTAGTAAAAAATTCTCTATCAATTGAAAATGAAAAATGGTCTGGGGAAAAAATGATACTTATTCCGTCGTTAATTGATGAGTCATTAGATAGAAGTGAAATGGTAAGCTTTTTTGGTAAGCCAAAAGAAAGGAATTTCGGTATAGTAGCTTTAGTTCCAGGTTTTGAATATACAAAAGATTGGAAAGGCTACGGCTCAGATATAGCGAATAAAGATACTATTGTATCGCATATTAGAGATTTAAAAGAAAAGAAATTTGGTAAGACTCTTGTAATAGCGAATAGATATGATGGGATAGATTTACCGGATAGTGCTTGTAGAGTATTAATAATTGACTCTAAACCATACTCTTCTTCACTATTTGACCGATATCTTGAAAGTACAGTTGGAAATAGCATAGTTGCTGACAAAAAGTTAACTCAAACAATTGAACAAGCTTTAGGAAGAGCTGTTCGAGGTGAAAAGGATTATTGTGTAATTATTCTAATAGGGTCAGGCTTAGTACAAGCCGTGAGAAATCGAGAAATTAGACAAAATTATTCTACTCAAACTAAAACTCAGATTGAGATAGGTTTACAAATAGCTGATTTTGCCAAAGAAGATATTAAGCAAGGGAAAAAGCCTAAACAAGCATTTAGAGATTTGATTAATCAATCCTTACAAAGGGATGAAGGTTGGAAAGAATTTTATATAGAGAAAATGAATAACGTAGATGTAATACAAACAAAACAGGATACTCTAAATATTTTTGAATTAGAAAGCATTGCAGAAGAACAATATTATAATGGAGAATATGAAAAAGCTGTTAACACAATCCAAAAAATAATTGATTCTTATGTTAAAACAGATGAAGAGCGAGGCTGGTATCTTCAGGAAATGGCAAGATATTACTATCCTTTTTCTAAAATAGAATCAAATAGATTGCAAGTTATTGCTCAAAAAAAGAATAGATATTTATTAAAACCAATTAAAGGCATGGAGATTAGTAAAATAAGCTCATTAAGCTTAAAACGTATAGAAAACATCTGTACTTGGATTCGTAAGTTTGAAGATTATAGCGAATTATCTATAGAAGTGGATAGTACATTAAGTAAATTAAAGTTTGGTGTGTCTTCTGATACATTTGAACAATCATTAGATCAATTAGCCAAAATGTTAGGTTTTGAAAGTCAAAGACCAGATAAAGAATGGAAAGAAGGACCAGATAATCTTTGGAAAGTGAATGATGACACTTTTTTACTTATTGAATGTAAGAATAATGTTAAATTAGATAGAGATTCTATTACTAAAGAAGAAACGGGTCAAATGAATAATGCATGTGCTTGGTTTGAAAGAGTTTATGGGGATAGAAAAACAAAAAACATTATAATAATCTCGACTAAGTTAATATCGAATGCAGCAGGGTTTAATGAATCTGTGCAAATTATGAGATCGAATAAATTGTATTTATTGGTTGAAAATGTAAGGGGGTTTTATAGAGAGTTTCGAGCTTTTGATCTTAAAGATTTATCAGATAGAATAATTCAAGGTTTGTTAGAGAAATATAATTTGACTGTTCAAGATTTTCTAAATGATAAATATTCTGAGGAACCTAGACGAGCAACGAATAAATCTTAAAAAAGAATAGAAGAATTTAATTGAGATATAAAGTGTACCATTTGTGAATAACATTTTGAAAATAGATAGGTAACCTTTGAAAGCTGCTGTCTGTATTTTACAGATGGCAGCTTCTTTAATTTTCATTGCTCTCGAATGATTATAATAGGTCATATAACTTTTAATTTCTAGTTTTACTTTCTCAGGGATGTCCGATAAGTAATTTTCGGGCAGCTTTTCTTTGTCTCTGAAAATAATAACTTGTGTTTTTTCGTATAATTAATCTATGCACAAACATTTTCACAAGATTAAAGGGTTGTCGCAAAAGCAAATTTTGACTTTTGGGACAGCTACTTTATTTTTTATGTTAGAATTTAAACTCCCCACCTCGCACTAACAACTCTTCTGCACGTTTCGATAAAGCTGCGATTTCTTCGTTCGTAGCGAGCTGTTGTTCGGAAGCGGCTGCCATATGTTCGGTATTGCTAGACGTTTGTTTTGCTTCTGGCGTCACTTGCTCCATTATCATATTGACTTGGACATGTCCTGTGCGAATGCGGAAATTTCTTGGAAGCCGACACTTGCTTGCTCTACAATAGTCATGCTCGTTGCGACAAAATTCGTGATGACTTCAATCAATCCGACGAGCGTGCGTTTTTTTCTGCTTGCCACAAGACACGACAAAATGAATTTCGAATATTCTTTTTTGTTCACCCAAAAGTTTTAGCTTTAAGGTATAATATGTAATTAAGAGAGCTTAAAGGGAGTGTATTTATGACTAGGAATGGGAAGGTCATATCTTCGATTAATATGAAAGGCGGCGTCGGGAAAACAACGTTAAGTGTCGGCATTGCAGATTATCTTGCAGAGTACTTTAACAAAGATGAAAATTATAAAGTGCTGTTTATCGATATGGACCCGCAGTTTAATGCGACGCAAGCATTGTTCGAAGTATATTATAAAGGTGACTATTTTAAAGATATTTTATCGATTGAGAAAACGGTGAGCCGCTTCTTTAAGCCGCAAGTGAATTTTGCAGAAGTGTATCAATCACCACCAGCAGACGAACTTGTTGTCGAGTTAACGGACAACTTACATATTATATGCGGGGATTTAAATTTAGTGTTGGCGAATAAATCGGCGGATTATTCATACACGAAGCGATTAAGACGATTTATTCATGCGAATAAGCTGAAGGAAAAGTATGACTTCATCATTATCGACTGCCCACCGACGTTAACGATTTATACGGAGAGCGCGTTATTAGCTTCTGACTATTATGTCATTCCGAACCGATTAGATAGCTATTCGATTATTGGTATTTCAGCATTGCGCAAGTCGATTGACCATTTAATTTCAGAAGAAGGCGTTAATTTACAATGTGCAGGGTTAATTCATACGATGCTTGATAACAATTTAACGCAAAAGCAGCAAGACTTGAAGAACCGATTTGAAACGCTCGATGAAGTTGAGGACCTGTACATTTTTACGGCGTATATGAGCTTTGTACGCGATGTGCAAGTCGGCAAGCAAGGACCATTGCCGACGCGTTACAAAAAATCGCGTGATGATTTGCATGATATTTGTTCAGAGTTAATGTATCAAATTCAATAAAGGGGATAGTTCTGTGAAAAAAGATTACGGGTTTTTTAGAAGTGAATTAAAGGCGAAAAATGTAGCGAGATATAAAGTTGTTGGCATTACGACAGAAATTATTTTAGACCCAGATATTTTTGCGAAAAATGATGACGTTGCGGTGTTTTTACAATCCGTGTACGGCTTAAGCTTTAAAGATTACATTATGAAATCGCGCACATCGGTTGTGTCGCGCGTTGCAAAAGAATTATGCACTGCCGATGCGAAAGTATTAGAAGACGTGCGTAAAAAACTATTACTATTTGTGAATGCGCTGTTAGAGACAGATATGAAAACAGTGAGCGTGAAAAAGAAGAAAAATAACGAAGGCATTGACTTTAGTAAATGGATGAAGGGTATTACGGAAAATATGTAGTCCATCAATCGAACATGTTGCACTCGACGACAATATGACAACTTCATATGTATGACACTCCCTTTTGTTCGCAGCATCGTGAACAGAAGGGAGTTTTTTGTTTGCAGTAATCGAACAATTAGCGAAAGCATTCGATAATGTAGTAAGATAAAGGATACCGACGATGGTGAAACGGAAAAGAAGAAGGTGAACGTATGGGCAAGTACCAGTTAGATAGTAAAGGGAAAGCAGCGGTGACGAAATTCCACGAGAAAAACAAGCCGACGCAGTTTAATAAGCAAGAGCAGCTGAAAAAGCTACGCGAGCAATATTTACAAAACAAAAAGAACGCGGACAAGTAGTAACGTTTCGCAATGAAGCAGGTGGCATATGCCATCTGCTCTTTTTTTGTTTTCAGGAAGAAATTTTAGGTTCATCAACACAAGCTGCGATTGATATAGATGTTGCTTGGAACAAGAGGCGGACTCCAGCGGGAAAGGCATGAGCTTGAGACTACAGGCTCAAGCCATGCCCGCGGAAAGCCTGCCTCGACGTGGAAAGCAACTCAAAGTTATGGTGAAAAGCTAGATTTTTTGAAAATAAGGGTATAGTTTCTTGTTTAAATATTTCATTAAAACAAGGGGGAGTTTAGGTGGAAGATCGTAGTTTGTTAGAGGCGTTTGTGAAAGTTGCGCCGTATTTAAATGAGTTGATGCAAGATGATATCGGTGTTGGGGTGTACGATACGGAAAAGCTGCTCATTCAAGTGCCGGCGAAAACGTTTGTGTTAAATAGTAAGACTGGCGACCCGCTGCTCGAAGGCGACATTATTACAAATGCGATTCGTCAAAACAAAAAGCTGTCGGATTCTGTGCCTAAGGAGCTGTTCGGTTTTCCGCTTGCGGCACGGGCGATTCCGATTCACGACAGCAACGGCCGCGTCATCGGTGGTGTTGGCATTGGCACGAGCTTGGAGAAGGCGCATCAGCTATTTGCGATGGCCGAGAGTTTTTTAGCAATTGCCGAAAAAAATGCGACGTCGGTTGGGCAAATTAGCAGCTCGATTGGTACGCTGTCACACCAAGTGGAAAACATGACCGTTTCGATGCAAGACGTCAGCGTGAGCGCGGGCGAAATCGGGCAAATTTCCGCCGTTGTAAAAGGGATTTCGGACCAAAGTAACTTGCTTGGCTTAAATGCAGCAATCGAAGCGGCACGTGCAGGCGATAACGGCAAAGGCTTTGCGGTCGTAGCCGATGAAGTTCGCAAGCTCGCGACGAACTCAAAAGAAAACGCCGACCAAATTAATACGATCACCAAAAACATTCAGCAACTCCTGAGCGCACTGAATCAATCGTTTTCGGAAATCAATACGCTCACGAATACGCAAGAAAGCTCAATCGGCGAGTTTTCAGAGACGATTCAAGAAATTAACCGCCAAGCGAAGCAGCTCGCAACGTTTGCCGAAAGCTTGTTAGCAGACCGCGAATAATGCTACTTTGTTTCACGTGCAACATTCGCAACATTTCGGCCGATGTTTGCTACAATGTTTCGTGAAGGAGTGATTCATTGTGGTAGATGAAAAAGTAAAACAATTTCTCGGCGCGATTTTAGAAGCGTCGCTTGCAGGCAAAATTGATTGGCAATATGAGCAGGGCGAGATGAAATCAGTCATTGCGGACGTTGTTGACGGCGCGGAATATAGCCAGCCGATCGTCGCAAACTATAAGCGCTATCGTTTTTTACTCGTGACGTTTGTGCAAAACAATCAAGAGGTGACGGCGTTTTTAATTACAGAAGGCGCACGCGATTGGCTGTACGGCTGGAATACGTTAACGCCAGAGGAACGCGAACTCGTGAAGCCAATTGATGAAGTGGCCCGCCGCGTCGCAAGTGGAGCCGAACGTGCGATGAATGAATTTTTAGCGGATTTCAAGGTGATGTTTGATGTACAGTGAACACGCATTGCTAAATACGTTTATTCACGCAACGCTCAAAAATCGCATGAAGTGGACGACCGATACGACGAACATTGAAGCGGCGCTGAGCGAGATGCGCAGTGATGATATCGTGCTAACGTTTTTTTACGATAAAATGCAGGCAACATTTGCGCTGCTTTTCAATGAAGAAACCGAGCTTGTACGCTTCATGTTGTTTGACGCGCACGGCGATTGGTTGTACGAAATCGATAGCGACGATGAGCAAGACGGCGAGCTTGTGCGCACGTTATTTGACGTAGTCGGTCGCCAAATGTCCGGTGTTGCGTCGATTATCGACAGCGTCATTCATGATTTTTCATGAAGCTGAGGCGTAGCGAATGATTTTTAGTTGTCTGTTTGTTGTTCGTTGTACTACGTCTGTAATTGGCAGTATTAAAGGAAAGTGGTATCAATTTCCGAACGATGACACAAAAAAAACATCAAAAGTTCGTCAAAATTGTTGAAATCAAAAAATTGAAGTGCTATAGTACAGAAGTAAATTAAATATGTCGTCGTATAAAGTCAGGAATATGGCCTGAAAGTTTCTACCGAGTTACCGTAAATGACTCGACTACGATTTGAAATAATCATTTCAAATGGCAGTAGCCAACAAGGCGTACGACTTTTCTCAAAGTTGTACGTCTTTTTTTCTTTCAGACGACAAATGGAGGAACACATTCACATGAAGAAATATTTCGAGTTTGAGAAGCTTGGAACGACGTATCGCCGTGAAATTTTAGGCGGTTTCACAACGTTTTTAGCGATGGCTTACATTTTAGTTGTAAACCCGCAAACATTATCATTACAGTCGGTGACGGATTTCCCTGAAGCGCTGCGCATGGACTACGGCGCAATTTTCGTCGCAACGGCAATCGCAGCGGCAATCGGCTCGTTTATTATGGGCTTCCTCGCGAAGTATCCGTTAGCGCTAGCACCAGGTTTAGGATTAAATGCATTTTTCGCTTACACAGTCGTATTAGTAAACGGCAGTCCGTGGCAGCACGCATTAGCAGCAGTATTCATTTCAGGTGTATTCTTCTTACTATTAACAGTAACAGGCTTACGTGAGAAATTAATTAACGCCATTCCAATGGAGCTAAAATTAGCAGTAGGTGCAGGTATCGGTTTATTCATCGCCTTCATCGGTATGCAAAGTGCAAAATTAATCGTCAACAACGACGCAACATTAGTTGGCATCGGTGATTTACGCGATCCAGAAGTATTACTCGCAGTATTCGGTATTATCGTTACAATCATTTTCCTAGTGCGCGGCGTAAAAGCAGGCGTATTCTACGGTATGGCAATTACGGCAGTTGTCGGGATGATTTTCGGCTTAGTAAGCACACCAGAAGCAATCGTATCGGCACCACCGAGCATCGCGCCAACATTCGGTGCATTATTTGAAGCATTCGGTGACCCAAGCTTCTACACATTATCAATGCTTTCAGTGATTTTAACGTTCCTATTTGTAGACTTCTTTGACAATGCAGGTACATTAATGGCCGTTGCGAACCAAGCAGGCTTCGTAAAAGACAACAAATTACCACGCGCAGGCAAAGCGTTAATTTCTGACTCAATCGCAACAATCGCAGGTTCAATTTTCGGTACATCAACAATCACATCATACGTTGAATCGTCAGCAGGTGTGGCAGCAGGCGCTCGTACAGGCTTCGCAGCAATCGTTACAGGTTGTTTCTTCCTATTAGCATTATTCTTCTCACCATTATTATCTGTTATTACGTCAGCAGTAACAGCACCAGCATTAATCGTTGTCGGTGTATTAATGGTTGCATCACTTGGTCAAATTGACTGGAGCAAATTCGAAGTAGCAGTACCGGCATTCTTCACAATGATTATGATGCCATTAACGTACTCAATCGCAACTGGTATCGCAGTCGGCTTCGTATTTTACCCATTAACGATGATCTTAAAAGGTCGCGCAAAAGACGTACACCCACTAATGTACATCTTCGCACTGATCTTCGTCATCTACTTATTTACAGCATAAACATTTCAGCCATTAGCATTCGCTAGTGGCTTTTTTCTTTGTGACAAGTAAAATTGCTTTACCTAAAAAGTATGCCTATATAATAGGAAGAAACACAAACACTATACGAGAGAGAAAAGAGTGAATAATCTTTTAATTAAAAAGTGCTTGCACAATATAATGTTATAGTGCTATATTTAGTCTCGTTGCTAGCGACAAGCGCCAGTAACAAACAAATTTAACAGAGATGTTAATTTGTACAAAGCGCTTCTAAAACGAACAAGAAAAACTTTTTCAAAAAAGTGTTTGACAGTAAGTTTCAGAAATGCTAAGATATAGAAGTTCGCTCGAGACAGCGACATGAACCTTGAAAACTGAACAACAAACGTTGACGAAACATAGCTAGTTTAACTAGCAAACAATTTTGGACATCATAATTGGTGCCAGCAACATTTTAGTTTCGGCTAAAATGACAATTTGAGCTCAACTCGAATTCTACTTTTATGGAG
>JAXJTE010000091.1:0-3552 GCA_036309765.1 Caryophanon sp.
GCACTAAACGCAGCAATCGAAGCGGCACGAGCAGGTGAATCAGGTAAAGGCTTCTCCGTCGTAGCCGAAGAAGTACGCAAGCTTGCGGAACAATCTCACACATCAGCTGGTGAAATTCAGCGCGTCATTCAAACCGTGCAGCATTCTATTGTTGAGGTGACACAATCGATGCAGCAAAATGAAACGATCGTACAACGCGGCGCACAGCAAGTACTCGAAACCAATCACACATTTGAAACGATTGCGACGTCCATCGCACATATGCAGGAGTACATTACCGATGTATTTACCGTAGCTGAGGAGCTTTCCGCTTCAGCACAGGAAGTTTCTGCATCTGTTACAGAAATCGCCCACTCCATCTCCATTGAATCAAAGGAATTATCAAATGCCTGTGATGATGTGACGAACATTGCGACGATTATTCATACATTGTCTGATGAATCAAATAAACTTGCCCTCCGATCCACAGAACAAAAGACATTCGTCAAGCAATTCCAGCTATAAATTCGCAATAATATGACGATTCAGCTTGCATATAGTGCATAAACTGTTATAATCAAAAGACACATATTGATAATCGTTATCAATTATTATTCGATGAGGAGCTACATATATGCAAATGCAAAGAAGAATTGATTGGGCAAAAATTAATAAAATCGTGGAAGAAACACCAGAAGTGAAAACGTTTTTAATCGACGTACCAGAGGACTTTACATGGGAAGAAGGCGCACATACGCACTTCGCATTAAAAGGCTTTAACGAAGGCGAAGGACCGAACAGAGAGCTTATTCGTCACATGTCGATCTCAACGTTACCGAACGAGGGCGCAATCGGTATTACGACGCGCATTAAGGAGCTTTGTTCAGAGTTTAAATCGATTTTAAAAACGATTGAAATCGGCACAGAAGTTGCACTATTTAAAACGCACTCAAACATGCCGCTTAAAGAAGAAGGCAAAAACATTTACTTCTTAACAGCAGGTGTTGGCATCGCGACTGTTCGTCCACTTGCATTAAAATATTTACAAAACGACACGAACGTACCGAGCATTCACTCGTTAAACGTCGATTCGTCAGCGCAATACGTGTTCACTGACGTATTCACGACGAACGAAGAGAAAAATTTCACGGCACAATACGTCAATAACCGCGACGCATTTTACGCAGAAGTAACGCGCTTCGTGCAAGCAGACAAAGACGGCATTTACTACATCGTCGGCAGCAACGACTTCTTAAAAGAAAACATCACGCTATTACGTGAGCACGGCGTTGAAACATCACAAATGATGATCGACAAACGCGCGAGCTTTTTAGAGGAATTTTTCGGAGCAGAAGCGGCGAACGTATAATATACAAACAGCTTGGAGCACGTCTTCCAAGCTGTTTTTTTATGAGGAGGAACTATGAACAAACTCTACTATTTCGAGGACATCACCTTTTCCGACGAGGCGCAATGTAAGCTGTTCACTAACGAGCTACACGTCGCAGCAAACGGCTTTCATTGCACCGCGAAAGACTCGCTATCAAGCAAGCTCATTCGCTGGCAATTTACGAAGCACGGCGAGACGATTCAGCTATACACGTACGAAGCAAAAATTGTAGACGGCTATTTTGACGTGCTGTTTTTTGTCGAATACGGCGAATTCATGCGTGACTTTATTAGCAGTATGACACCGACGTCGCTGCGCACAAAAAATTTTCAGCGCGACATCTTTTTACCACATACGAGCGAGGCACTGGCGATCGAGCAAAAAATCGAGGCGTATTTTGAGCGTTTTCGCAATGATACGCGCGATATGCTGCACATTTATGGGCAAAGAAGCTGGCATCAGGAGGCGTTTATTGTCGGCAACCGCGCCGCACTCAAGCAGCTGCAATTGGCGATTGGCGAGGCGCTTGAAAACGGCGAAATGCGCGAGACGTTTTTCCCAAGCGACGAGGAGGGCTATGATGTGTACATTGCGTGCGTGGACGATGCATTTGATTTTGAGACGCTCGACTTGCCGTATCACGATGAGGAGCTGTTTGACAAGCCGAAGCCACCGTTAAAGGCGTTTACGTTGTATGGAAGTAAATAATAGTTGAATGCTAAGAAAGGGTATTACTACAATGAAACGTTAACGAAATTGCTTTTTGATATACAAAACGACCTTTTCATAATGAAAAGGTCGTTAAGGACATTTAGCAAGCTGCACTAGCTTGACACGCCGTCTTGGCTACATGTTATTTTATGTAGTAATGCTAACATAGATACGTAAAAATATCAAATCCATTCGTTTATATTATGATTCCCCATTCGGTCCAATAACTTTGTTGCTAATTGTAACCGACCACTCTTACTAAGAAAATCATAATAATTCCAAACATATTGTTGAATATCATCCATATTAACAAATTGCTTTAAAATCTTTAATGTATCAAATAAGCGAATCACATATTGACTTCTCATCGGTTTTAAATTCAGTTCCGCTTTTAAACGAGCATTAATTGCGATTTTGCTAGACGTTCTAAACCGATTAACCAACTCAAAATGAGCACATGTATTTCGAAGTTCCTTTAAAATAGCAATTGAATTTAAAAACTTTTCCTTATCATTTGGCTTCATACAAAAGCTTTTTAAAATTTCATTAAATACTCTTTTATCTAAACCATACATTAGCACTAAAATATCATTCAACATTAATGTCTTTATCGTCACCCAAAAAGGCGGGTTATTATATTCATTTACATAATTAAATCGAATTTTACAATCATCGATAAAATTCAGACCATATATACGTTCTTTTGAAACATCAATTTTTATTGAAATAGCAGTGTTTGAAGGTGTTGTGAGTGCATGAATATTTGATAAAAGATCAGATTGTCGTTTGTTGGAGAATGTTAACGTTCCTTCTGATACTTCTCGAATTGAGGTTGAACCAAATCGCCCTGTAAAACGCCCCTTCAAAGTTGTTTGGTTTTTCGACGTATTAAAAATAACGATGCCATCAAATGTTCCTCTAAACTTTCCATCAAAAAAGTTATCTGTTCTGAACAATTTATGCTTTTTAAAATAAGAAACGTATTCGGCTGGACCATCTGTTTTACTAGGAACTCGATAATAATTGATATCAATATAGTTATTGTTTTCTTTTAAAGTAGCACAGTGACTTTTAGTAAAATAGTAAGCAATCGCTGTTTTTAATTTCGTTTCAAACTCTGAAATTTTTGAAAAAATCATTGTTGAGAGCTGTGAATCAAATTCATATAAATCTACAAAATCGTTAAATTGCTGATGTGTATACGTTTTTGGAGGAGATTTCGGCTTGTCTAATAATAATGTTTCGAATCCATTAATTAAATCAAAATAACCTTTAGACAAGAGTTGCTCCTTTGCTTCTTTGTAAGATGAGAATTGTAATTCCCTTGCTTTCAATAAGCGCATTTGGTCATACACACTTTGAAATTCTTTATCTGCCGGCATTTTAATTCCCCCTTTTTATTTTAATTATATGAATGAAAGTCCCCATTTGCAATCACCCTCACCACATCACAATAACAAACCCCGCAAAGC
>JAXJTE010000092.1:0-18036 GCA_036309765.1 Caryophanon sp.
ATTGATTAGTTTAGTGGCACGTCACAACAAAGTGTTTTTACGCAACCGCATGCTTGTTTTTTTCTCGATGTTGTCGGTCATCATCGTCATTGCGCTCTATGCGATTTTCCTGCAAAAAACGCAAATTGATGCGATTGAGCAAGTGATGCCTGCGACGAATGCGATTCACGTCATGGTGAACGAATGGATGGTTGCGGGCTTATTGTCGATCATTGCGGTGACGACGACGCTCGGGATGTTTGGCATTTACGTCAAAGATTTAGAGACGAAAGTGACGGCGGATTTATTAACGACCGCTGTATCGCGCGCGAAAATTCAATTTAGCTACGTCGTCAGTGCATTGCTCATTGGCTTTTCGATGTCGCTCGTCGCGTTTGTGTGCTGTGAGGTGTTTTTAGTTGCAGCAGGTGCGGACGTATTAACGGTAAACGAAGCGGCAACGATTGTTGGCATTTTGTTGATGTCGGTGTTGTTAAGCAGCGTTATCAATTTGTTTTTCGTGTTCTTCATTCAAACGCAGGCGGCTTTTTCGACGTTAAATACGATTGTTGGGACGGCGATTGGCTTTTTATGCGGTGTGTACGTGCCGATTGGGGCGCTGCCGAGCTATGTGCAAACGCTCGTGCATGTTTTCCCGATTAGCCATACGACGGTGCTGCTGCGTGATGCGTTCATGTCGCGCTCGATTGATGAGGTATTTGGTGGCAATGCCGAGCAAGCGGAAAACTACATGCGCCAGTTCGGTGTCGTGTATGAGATGAACGGCACGCTCGTTTCATCGTTTGCAAGCGTCGCCTTTATCACAGGAACAATTGTCTTTGTTGGCGTTATGGCGTCGGTGTTGTTTGTGAGGAGGAATAAATAAGTGAAACCGCACGTAGCCAATATAGTCGCTACGTGCGGTTTTTTTGCGACCCAAATACAGATGAAGTAATTAATTTGCCTCATTCTTTGTATAAGTAAAAATTAAAAATGAACTATAAGTTGGGCTATTTTTGGCGGAGATTCCTTTTTGAATATGTCTTTTTAAGTTGTTAATTGTCTTTTTAAGTTGTTAATTGTCTTTTATATAATGAAAATATGAAAAATGGATGGTTTTATCTTTCTTTTGTAGGGTATATTTTACCGAATGACGAATTGATTGAAATACAAATGGAGGGGAAATAACATGTTCTTTAAAAAAGAGGGAATGGCGATTTCAGTTCCGGTATTACAAGCACAAAGCGAAGTATATAAAGTGGCCGTGATGAATAGGGAGTTTTCGTTTCGTTATGATGTGAACGGAACAGATGCACAGTTAGAGGGCGTATTGGCGAATATGAATGATGCATTAGCGGTGTATGAGCAGCATGAAGAAACGTTGCAGCATAAGCTAAAGGTGTTAATGGGCATTCAACGACTTGGGTTTTGGGAAGTGAGTTTAGCGAATCATCAGTTCCTTGATGCGAATAACGAGTTTATTTTGGAGTCGTCATTTAAAGGCATGTTAGGCTATCGAGACGATGAGCTGACGAATAGCTTTGCGGATTTACAAAAGCTCGTGTCAGGTGAGCATGACGAAATATTATTACGGGCGATTGATGAACATTTTGCCGATACGACAGGCAACACACCATTTGACGTACAGCATTATATGCGATTTAGTGATGGCGTTTATCGCTGGGTACATACATTTGGCACAGCGATTCGCAACGAAGCAGGAAAGCCGACACGTCTAATTGCGACGGTTGTGGATATTCATGAGCAAAAAACGAATGAAGAGCAGTTGAACAATGTCGTGGAACGTTATGATTTAGTGAATGAGTCACTTGTCGAATCACCGTGGGATATTACGTTTGTGGATCCCAATCCGTTTCATCCGGAAAATCGCTATTGGTGGAGCGACCAATTTAGACGAGCGCTCGGCTTTAACGATGAGCATGATTTTCCGAATACGTACCATGTGTGGAAAGACCGCCTTCATCCAGACGATGCGGATCGTGTCGGGGCGGAGCTAATGGCGCATTTAGAAGATTGGACAGGTCGCACACCGTTTGACGTCGATTACCGCATTTTAACAAAGGCGAATGAATATATTTGGGTGCGTGCAAATGGTAAGACGATTCGTTATCCAAACGGTCAGCCACAGCGATTAGCTGGCGTGTTCCGAGACATTTCAATGGAGCGTACGAAACATGCGATGGTTACGGAAACGACGACGCGCATGGAAAACTTATCGACGTCGATTACGGAGCTTGTGAGCGGTATTAACTCGATTACGGTGCAAGCACAGGAACTCGCGCATACGCAAGAAAAAACGACGCTTGCCGCAAACGATGCAAAAACGCTCGCCGATGAAACGCAGCTCATTTCTAATTTCATTCGAGGTCTTGCGGATCAAACGAATTTGCTTGGGTTGAATGCGGCGATTGAAGCGGCCCGCGCAGGAAGTGAAGGGAAAGGTTTTGGCGTCGTGGCAGATGAGGTACGAAAGCTAGCGGTCCATTCAGCCGATGCGACGAGCAATATCGAGGGAAGCTTAACGCAAATGAAAGCATCAATCGACATGATTTTACGTCACATGCTGCAAATTAATGATTTAGCCCAAACGCAGGCGGCATTAACGCAGCAAATGAATGCTTCTGCGGACGAAATTCATATGATGTCTCAAGATTTAGTGGAATTTGCGAAAAGTCAATAATGAAAGTGGCTAGCCGTTCGCTGTGAGCGCCTAGCCTTTTGTGCATACGAAAATATAGTTTTGGTACTTGTTGTTGGCGTGCATCTGCACACATTTTATACTAATAGCCAAAAAGGACGTGACATGAATGAGTTTCATCATTGGCGCTATTGTCGCTTCATTTAGCTATGTAGTCGGTGTGCGTTTACCGCAGCACAAAAACTGGTGGTCGGCACGCTCGCAATGTCCGTGCTGCCACGCAACTTTACGATGGTATGAGCTCGTACCGATTATAAGTTTCGTTTGGCAACTTGGGCGGTGTCGGCATTGCCAGTCGCGCATTTCGTGGCGATACGTGGTCGTTGAGCTATGCGGTGGTGTCGTGAGTGTAGCGTTTTATTCGCTGTACGGCATGTCGCTTCAATGGGGAATGGCACTATTTATCATGCTGTTTTGCTTCATTGTGAGTGTGGCAGATATGACGTATATGATTGTACCGAATCGGGTGCTACTGTACGTCGGCGTGCCGCTTCTGTTGCTGTATAGCTTGCAGCAATCGATTTATAGTATGATAGCGGGAGCAGTCGTTGCGTTCGGGCTACTGTATACGATTCATTTATTAACAGATGGCATCGGTGCAGGAGATGTGAAGCTTGTGGCAGTGCTTGGGGCGTTCGTGCAAATCGAGCAGCTATTTTTCATGCTGAGCATTGCGTGCATGTTTGGCTTTTGCTTATTTGTTGTGCGGCGCGAACGCATTATTCCGTTTGCCCCAGCGCTTTGTATGGCAACGCTCGTGACGCTGTTTGTAGATGATTTGCAGCTGTTTACATTTTATTAAAGGGAGCGAAATAGATGATTTCATTAATTGTGGCACATGACGAGCAGTACGTCATTGGAAAAGATAACGCGATGCCGTGGCACTTGCCGGGTGATTTACAATATTTTAAGGAGCAAACGATGGGCAAGCCGGTCATTATGGGGCGCAAAACATTTGAATCGATTGGGCGACCGCTGCCAGGGCGACGCAACATTATTATTACGCGCAATCGTGACTATGCGGCAGATGGCATCGAAACAGTCGGCTCACTGGAGGAAGCACTTGCGTTAACAGCAGATGCAAACGAGCAAATGGTGATCGGCGGGCAGCAAATTTTTACAGAAGCGCTGCCGTTAGCTGATCGCTTATACATTACGCATATCGATACGACGTTTGAAGGCGATACGTTTTTCCCGCACTATCCGCAGTTTACGCTAGTTGCCGAGCAGCCGCCGCTTCAAGCGAACGAAGGCTATACATTCCGCTACTGCATTTACGAAAAGCAGGCGACATGATAAATGTCATCTTTACAGCATGAGGAGCGACTTGTAAAATGAAGAGAATTAACAAGAAGGATGTGCTGACAAGTGGGGCGAATTCACATTGTAACGGATTCAACGTGTGACCTTTCAAGTGAAGAGTTACAGCGTTTAAATATTCATTTCGTACCGTTAACAATTCAATTAGGTGGGAATACGTATGTAGACCGCATCGAAATTGGGCCAGAAGAATTTTTACATAAGATGTCTGAAATTAAAGAGCTACCAAAAAGCTCACAGCCAGCGCCAGGGAAATTTGTCGAAATGTACGAATCACTTGCGACAGAGCCAGGCGATCAAATTTTATCGATTCATATGACAGGCGGTATGAGTGGGACGGTGCAATCGGCGCGTCAAGCTGCGGAAATGGCAAACGCCGACGTAACGGTTGTCGATTCGTATTTCATCGCATGGGCGTTAGCGTTCCAGCTACGTGAAGCGGCAAAGCTACGTGATGAAGGCGCGACGGTTGAAGAAATTGTCGCACGCTTAGACGTCGTACGCGCGAATACACGTTTATTCGTCATTGTTGATACGCTGGAAAACTTAGTAAAAGGCGGACGTGTTGGGCGTGGCATGGGCTTAATTGGCTCGCTATTAAACATTAAACCGATTGCGACGATGGATGACGGCTCACTTTTACAGCTCGTTAAAATGCGCAGCCATAAGCAAGTCGTGAAATATTGCTTCGAGCAGTTCCAAGAAGAAACAGCAGGCAAAACGGTCAAAGCAGTCGGCATTTCACACGCGGACGGCATGACGACAATGGGGCAGCCGCTGAAGGAACTCATTGAGCAAACAGGCTTTACGAACGTCGAAACAACGTTCACATGCCCAACAATTTCAACGCATACAGGGCCAGGTGCAATGGGCTTCATGTATTTTGCGG
Source organism: Caryophanon sp. (assembly GCA_036309765.1). Classification (GTDB taxonomy): domain Bacteria; phylum Bacillota; class Bacilli; order Bacillales_A; family Planococcaceae; genus Caryophanon. The sequence continues at coordinate 4,908 of JAXJTE010000092.1, forward strand.
AATAATAGAAGATGAAAACGACCATTCGAATGCGTTTCGAATGGTCTTTTTTTTGGAATAGTACAGTATGACCTAACGAAAGAAAGCGCATCGCTCCATTATATTGATGGAAAAACGATGGTATGATGAAATGAAAACGAAAGGGGCGATTTGTATGAGGAAGTGGCTTTATAGTGTGGTGTGTAGCTGTTTCGTTCTTACGGGTTGCTCCGTCACAATCGACCCAGCAGCAGAAAATCCAAACTTAATGTACTACCCTGAAACGTTTAATGAATGGCAACAGTTGCAACAACAGGAGCAGGCAAAAGCAAAGAAGGAACAGGAAGCCGAAATGATTGACGAGCCGAAAGAAGGTGAGGAGCTGCTTTATTTAGCGCTCGGTGATTCGCTCACACGCGGCATTGGCGATAAGAAAAAGCGTTACGGCTGGACGGGGCGCTTAACGGACGAAATGATGAAATGGCCGAGCATTGCGCACGTCGAGCTTGATAACCGAGGCAAAAATGGACGACGTAGCGATCAATTGCTGAAGCTGCTGAAAAAAGGGCATTATGATGAGCAACTCGTCGAAGCGGATTTACTGTCGATTTCAATCGGTGGCAATGATGTCATGAAGGTGATTAAGAAGGATTTGTTTCGCCTGAGTACGACGAAACCGCTAGAGGAGGAGCTAAATGAGTACCGCGAGCGCTATCGTGACATTGTGGCATACATTCGCGCACTCAATCCAGACGCACCGCTCATTATTTTAGGCTTTTACAACCCGTTCACGCTCATTACCGATGAGGAAAATGACTTTAACGGCATTATGGATCGCTTCAATGCGGTGATGGAAGCGCAGGCGAGTGAGGATGTGAACGCATGCTTCGTGCCAGTCGATGATTTATTTTTAACGAATGACAATTTAGTGTATCATACCGACTACTTTCACCCGAATGCACAAGGCTATGACAATATGACAAATCGTGCTATCGTAGCATTAGAGCAGTGCAATATTGAAGCGATGTCGGATGGACAAATTGGCTTTGAAGAGGTGATGCAGAGTGAATAAGTGGAAAGTGGCATTTTTAACGTTGCTGACGCTTGTATTTTTAGTCATCGCGATGTTTGTTGCGCTACTGTTTAGCGGCGAGCGCGTGGACATACCGCCAGCACAGCACCACGCAGGCAACGTCGTCATGGTACAAACGACCGCACCGGAGCTTGAAGCGATTGCGCGTTATTACATGCAAGACGCCATTACGAAGTCACCGATCCCATTTGATTTTTTCATCGATGAAACGGTGAACTTAACGAGTGAGTTGCAGCTGTTTGGCGTAACGATTCCGGTCGCGATGACGTTTGACCCGGTCGTGCATGACGATGGCAACATTAGCTTAGAGCAACAAGAAATGAACATTGGCAATTTATCGCTGCCGCCGCAATATGTGCTCAAGCTTATCGGGCAGGCGGTGCAGTTCCCAGATTGGATTATGGTACAATCATCGGACGCGTCGATTTACGTCGATTTATCGCGCCTAAACATCGACAGTGGTACGCGTGTGCGAGCGAAAAAGCTTGATTTAGCAGCAAATGAAATTCAAATGGAAATTATTATTCCTACAGTGAAAGAAGGCGAGCAATAATGGAAAAAGCAACATTCGCAGGCGGCTGCTTTTGGTGTATGGTGAAGCCGTTTGACGAGCAGCCCGGCATTGAATCGGTCATTTCGGGCTATACAGGAGGGCATGTGCCAAATCCGACATACGAGCAAGTGTGCAGCGAGACGACAGGGCATTTAGAGGCAGTACAAATTACGTTTGACCCTGCCATTTACTCGTATGAGGATTTAGTTGAGCTATATTGGACGCTCATCGATCCGACCGATGCAGGCGGACAATTTTACGACCGCGGGCAATCGTATACGACGGCGATTTTCGTGCATGACGAGCAGCAACGCGCCATTGCCGAAGCGTCGAAAAAGCGCCTGGACGAATCGGGCAAATTCAACCGTCCAATCGCGGTGAACATTTTAGATGCGAAGCCGTTTTACGAGGCAGAAGCGTATCATCAGCACTACTACAAAAAAAATCCAGCGCATTACAATCGCTACGCAGTCGGTTCAGGGCGCGAAGCATTTAAACAACAACATTGGGGGAACAAGTATGAATAAAGAACAACGCTTACAACAACTAACGGAGATGCAGTATTACGTTACGCAACAAAATGGCACAGAACCACCGTTTCGCAATGAGTTTGACAAGCATTTTGAAGAGGGTATTTACGTCGATATCGTATCGGGCAAGCCGCTTTTCTCATCGCTTGATAAATACGATGCAGGCTGTGGTTGGCCAGCATTCACAAAGCCAATCGACGCACCGGAAATCGCAGAAATTTTTGACGAAAGCCACGGGATGCGCCGCGTGGAAGTGCGTTCAAAAACAGCGAACTCGCATTTAGGGCACGTATTCCCAGACGGCCCACAAGACCAAGGTGGCATGCGCTACTGCATCAACTCGGCGGCACTGCGCTTCGTTCCAGTGAGTGCGCTAGAGCAAGAAGGCTACGGCGAATACAAGTCGTTATTTGAATAAATAGTAGGTGTGCAAGCGTACAACACGCGCGCGCACCTTTTTTGCTTGACGAGCGTTATAGGAATTTGCCATGCTAGGACAAGAATAATTTGTGGAAGGATTGGGTATAGTGAGTAGAAAGACATTTTATGCATATGTATTAACGTATCGTGGCGGCGACATCGACGAAGCAGCGACGTATTTTGCGGAGGCTGCATTTCAAGATGCACAATTTCCGAAGCACGCAATCGACTACGACGAAATTTCGAGCTACATCGAAATGCTTTCGGACGAGGCACTCAATACACAAGCGTTTGACGTGCTTTGGAACAGCTATGAGACAAAATATGTATAAAAGTTATCAGAAAAGTACAACTTCGGACGTCTAACAACACTTTCGTTGCAAAACGACACGTCTTTCCGTTATGATGGACAAGATATAATTTACAGAAATGAGGTCATTAAATGAGCGTTCATATTAATGCACAACAAGGCGACATCGCAGAAATCGTATTACTACCAGGAGATCCACTACGCGCAAAATACATCGCGGAAACATTTTTAGAAGATGTTGTACAGTATAACTCGGTACGTAACGCATTCGGCTACACAGGTACATATAAAGGTGTACGTGTATCAGTGCAAGGTACAGGTATGGGTGTACCATCAATCTCAATTTACGCAACGGAGCTTATGCAAGAGTACGGCGTAAAAAAATTAATCCGTGTCGGTACATGTGGCGCAATTCAAGAGGACGTAAAAGTACGTGACGTTATCATCGCACAAACATCGTCTACAGATTCTTCATTAAACCGCGTTATTTTCGGCGGCAACATCGACTACGCACCAACAGCGGACTTCGATCTATTATTAAAAGCATACAACGCAGCAAAAGAAGCAAACTTAGCCGTGCGTGTCGGCAACATTTTCACAGCAGACATGTTCTACTCGGACGAAGCACAAAATGAAAAGCTAGCGAAATACGGTGTGTTAGCAGTCGAGATGGAAACATCAGCACTATACACATTAGCAGCAAAATTCGGCCGCCAAGCATTAACAGTATTAACCGTATCAGACCACATCATTACTGGTGAAGTAACATCAGCAGAAGAACGTCAAACAACGTTCAATGATATGATGGTGATTGCGTTAGAAGCGGCGATTCAGGAGTAATTGTAATCACGATTTATATTTGAATAATTTCTAATAAGAGTGCCTAACAGATGAAAATTTGTTAGGTGCTTTTTTATTAGAATGAATTAAAAAAGAAAAGTGCTACTTGGGGAATAAAATAATTAGAGGGAAATTCATGTTTGTATGATTTTTAATTATGTTAAATGTTATATTTAATTTACAAATACTAGTTGGGGGTGGTTTTGGTGTTACAAAATAGGATTAATGAGTTAGATAGTGCAATAGTGAATATAGTAGGTGATTTCGTTAATACTATAGGATTTTACAGCACTGAACGGTTAGTATCTTTCCTAGAAGAAGGAAAGAAGAATTGGAGTTCAACAGGTAGGTATCCATATCAAAATTTAGCTTTTCATAATATTAGGACGAATGCAACGATTATTTTGCAAGAGAACGGTATCGAAGTTTCTCGGTATAAATATGTAAATATTAAAAATGGAAATTTGATTTATGATAATGACCAAAATAAATCAGGAAAAGCTACAGCAGTTTATGAAATTAGAAAAGAAGTATACAGTCGCACATGGAATTTACGATTTGCAGATAATTCGTTAACTTTTGAAAGATGGAAGGATATGCGAAATCATGTTTTAGATAATTATAGATACGATATTGGGGAGGAATTGTTAGATGGAGAGACAGTTAATACTTGATATTGAAACAGGCGGATTTCAAGTAGAAGATGAAATTTACGAAGTAGCAGTACTAGCAATTGAGCGAGGGAGAATAATTGATTCGCTTCATTTGGGGGAAATTGAAGATATAAAAAAAATTCATAAAGGTATGGGAGCAGGTTATGCATGTATTAGTGAAAATAAAGTATACATAGCGAAATTTCAAGACTTTGTTAAACAGTATCCTTATCCGATTATAGCTCATAATGCCTCATTCGATAGAAAATTCTTAGTTCATTATGGTTGGATAAGTGAAGAATCTACTTTCTATGATTCGATCAGAGCTATTAAGAAAGAGTGCCCGTATTTATTTAGTTATTCACTTGACTATTTGATACAATATTTTGAGATTGAAAGAGCAAATGCTCATACAGCGATAGATGATGTACATGTGCTATTTAAGGTGTTAGAAAAAATTAAGCCTAATCAATGGCTACCTTTATATAAGGCGTCACCTAAAACATTTAAATCTTCGGTCAAAAACTTCTTCGAACGGGGATTGAAGTTAGAAGGTGAATCAGAAGTATTTAAAGGAAAGCATTTGGTCTTCACAGGAGCTTCGCAGTTTCCAAGAGTGCTAATGCAAGAAATCGCTGTTGCATGTGGAGCCACAGTGGGAAATAGCGTAAATAAGAAAACAGACTATTTAATTTGTGGAGACAAAGTAGGGGCTAGTAAGCTTAACAAAGCAATAGAACTAGAGGTACCAACCTATGAAGATAGTTGGTTCATTGATCTTGTCTTTCAAGATTTAAGAATCGAGGAATCAGGTTTTAAGTCTGTTAATTTTTCTAGTAGTTCAGAATCTGGTGAGCATGCACCTAAGTTAGCTCCGTACAAGTTGCTAGATGAATTTCAAGGTAAGAAAGTTAATATAGCTTGTTTGAAATTACGAGTACAGAAAATCGTTAAGGAGCTACTTGAAGAAATGGGAGCAACCGTTGTTGTAAGTCCAAGTGCAAAAAATGTGGATTATATGATTTATACGGATAACGGTGAATACAAGCTACTAGAGAAGTCTGAGGATTTAGATATCATTACTATTCCTCTTTCAAAGTTTAATCGCATGGTTTTGGAAGGTGAAAAAATATGGGCTCGCTAGTATTAGAGTTGCAGAGAGAAGCATATGCGAATAATACAGCTATAACAGATTTAATTAGAAAAGCATATGTCTTAGCTAGAAAGTTAGAAGTTAAAGAACTTATAGAATGGTTAAGTAGAGAAATGGAAGGATATAAAGGTATTGATAGTAAGGAAATACCATCATATCGATTAGTTGAAGGGCATTTGAAAGCTTGGAATCCATATCAAGGAGCATATATACCTGTAATTTTGGATGAGGTAATAGAAGAACAACTTAACAATAAAATATTAATACAACCAATTGCTGAAATTGAGAACATTATAGAAAAATCTAAGAATGGAAAAGGTATATTAGAGTATAAAATTCCATCTTCAATACAAAAAAAATTTATGGAGGCTTCAAGAATTCAGCTAGAAGTATCTTTACTTATATCAGTTTCACAGTTTGAAAATATCCCTAATAGAGTAAGGGATATCATTCTGGAATGGACATTGAGTTTAGAAGAGAAAGGAATTAGAGGTGAAAATATGTCATTTAATGCAGATGAAAAGAAATCGGCAAGTCAAATAACAAATATTTATAATCATATAGGAACAATGGTAAATTCTCCACTTCAGCAGAATAGTAATCACTCCTCTCAGACTGTATCTGTTGGCGAATTCAAAGTAGAAAGTTTAAAAGAAATTATACAGCAAGGGAAAGTTCTGTTAGATCAAATAACAGATAATGATACGAAATTAGAGTTGAAATCAGAATTAATGGTTTTAGAAGCACAAGTTGAGTCACCAAAGCCTAAGAAAGCAATAATTAAAGAAAGTTTAGCTTCAATTAGAAATATTGCAGAAGGTGCTACAGGAAGTGTGTTGGTAAATCTGATGCCGAGAATTATTGAAATTTTATCAACATTATAGGTAAAGTTATTTTTAACATTAAAATCGATGTTTCTAATATGTGAAATTGCAGTTCGCCCTTATCCTTAATAAGGACTATTTGATTGTGTGCAAGTGATACAAACGTTGTCATCATTTTTGAACGAAACGTCAAACCACGTTATACTATAGCAAACGAAAGAGGTGTTCTCATGGAAGAAAAATTCAAAGCAACGCTGCGTGCGCTCATTGCGGGGACGAAAAGCTATAAGCTGACGTGGGGTTACTTGTCGGATCGATATTTTGATGAGGTCGAGGCGTATTATGATCGCACAAATGAAACGGAAGCGGGCACGATGTATATGGCGTTTGATTCGGCATTTGAAGCGGTGTACGGGGACTTGCTTATGTTTATCGTATGTGCGGACGTGACGGACGAGGACGATGAAAGTGTTGGTGAATTGTTTGAGCTGCGCATGTACCAAGTTGATGACGCGCGAGAAATTGACTTAGAATCGGCGGTGCTGCTGTACGATTCGATTGACGAGCAATACGAGGGCGATTTGAAAAATTTATATGCGCTTGCAGCAGGTAGTGCGAGCGGCGTCGATCGGCTGATGGATCAATTAATTCGTGAGCTAGGCGAGGCATAGGAAGGAGCACATCACAAATGCGTGGTGTGCTTTTTTAGTTGCCAACAAACGAAAAACACCCACAGCATTTGCTTATGAGTGTTTACGTTTAGTTCATTACCATGCGCTAGATGAAATTTTGTCGATTGTATACGATGTAGTACCTTGTTCGTATAAGTCCAGTGTCACTTGGAATTTTTGGTTTGGCGTAATGTCTGTAATGTTTGTGAATGAGCCGCCTAGTTTCGTTCCGTTTGCATCATACATTGACTATTCTACTTCAATATAGTCGAATGTGTGTTCCGTATCATTCGTTACTTCATAATTCGCGCATTTACGTTGTTGAAAGCATATATTTCGATTTCTGTTGATTTTCATTTATATTAATGTAAAGTTGTTGATTGGCGCGTTCAGAAATACTCTTTTAAACGGAAAAAAGCTTCCCGAGAAATGACGTACAAAATGCTAAAAAGCTCAAGGCGCGGGTCCTTGAGCTTTTTTCTGTATACGATGATGTGTCAATTAATTCTCTGCTGTCGGTTTTGATTTCCATTTGATGCCGCTTAATACGCAGCCAAACGTAATGATTAATAAGAAAACAAATAATGTGTTATGTAACCAATAAGGCATACTAACTCTCCCCTTTGCATCAAAATCGTCTTTCCTTCGTCAGTGTATCGTATTTTTGTGTTTTCGAATAGTGGGTTAATTTAATTAACTTGAAAAAAATGGGCACGCTGTCACAAATTTGCCGAATATATTATTTTTTCTGAAAAGTTGAATAATTTTTCGCGTAAAAACGTTATATTTAGTATAGGAAGGAGTGATGAGCATGTCTTTACAAAAACGGGTGACGGAGCTAGAGGCTGAAGTGCGTGTGCTGCGTGCGCAAATGGATGCGTTGCAGCGAGACAAATCGCCTGCTGCACGCACCGAGCAACCGCGACAGGAAGTAAAAGAGCAACCAAAAGCAGTGCCAGTCGTTTCAGAGCCAGTAGTCGAAAAGCCGAAGCGATCGACTGAGGAGCTAATGGCGGCGTGGTTACCGAAAGTATTTATGGTCGTGTTATTGCTCGGCGTTGTGTGGGGCTTGAAGGTGATGAGCGATTACGGCTTATTTGGTGATACGATGAAAATTGTCAGTGCGTATGCGTTGTCGTTAGCGATGCTTGCAGTGGCGTATTGGAAGCGTGAGACGTGGAGTGAGGCGGCGTTTGATTCGCTGCTTGGCGGTACGTTTATCGTCGGAATGCTTGCGACGGCGGCAGGGGCAATATTGTACGGTGTATTAAGTGAAAGCGTGGCGCTCATTATTGCGCTGATTTATATCGTGTACGGTGTCGGGGTGTCGTATGTGCGACGCAACGAAGTGCTCACGAGCTTTGTGTTTTTCACATCGCTATTGTTGCCGTATTTACTCGATTATATGGAAGTATCAAAGCCCTTTATTTTTATGTACATTGTCGTGATGTTTAGCGTCATGCAAATTGTGACGGTGAAGTATACGCAGTGGTATGCACAAATGATTGGCTTTAGCGCATCGATTTTTACGCTGACGTTTTTCTTATGGCAAGGCGATGCGAAAGTGAGCTGGGCGCTGCTGATCGTACTCATTGTCATGGTGGCGTCGTCGATTCAGCTATTTACAGTCGTCGTGCCAAAGCGTGCGGTGCGTATTTGGTTGCTCAATAGCTACTTGTTTAGCTGCGGTATGTTGATGATGGAGGAGAAGTTATTGCCAGCGATTGTGAGCGTTGTGCTGTTTGGCGCGGCGACGGCTTATGTGATGAAGCGCTACATGAAGCAGGCGCTTGATATCTTGTACGTGTCGACCGTTGCGAGCATGTTTGCGGTCGTCGTGAGTGCGACAAATAGCGATACGATTCAGCTATTTATTTTGCCAGCGCTTGCGATTTGGTCAGCGGCGTATGCAATTTCGCGTCGTTTGAAAATGTCGAGCGTTGTGCTCATTGCGGTGTCGCTAGTTGAGTGCTTCCTCGTGTACGTGACGTTGTTTAGCACGGTTGATAACGTTTTATACCATATGCAATACGTACTGCTTCTATTATATGGGGTCGTGTGCTACGGTGTGCTGCGACGAAAGCCGATGCGCTATGAGCAAACGGGTGTGTCGATTGATGCGAGCGATTGCGTATGGCTTGTCGTGCTTGCGTTATGGGCTGGCTACGGTGTGGCACTCGATGAATTTTTTGAAATCGGACCGTTCGCCTACATTGTGTACTTTATGTCGCTCGGCTTAGTCGTTGTCGTGCTGATGCTGCGCAAACGCTTAAACGATTTTGCACAATATAGCACGATTGCGATGTGGCTTTTGTTTTCAGTTAGCTTTTTATCGAGTACGTGGCTAAATGAGACGGCGACGCTACATGTCGTTGCACAACTAAGCATGTTTGCGGTACTAGCATGGCTGCTCGTACTCGTGTTAAAATTCCAACATTTTTCGACGATTCCGTTTAGCGGGCGCGTCATTGCGTTACTGGCGTACATGTATGTCGTGTACGTTGCGTTTGTCAATCAGCTATTTGCGATGGATGTCGTGTCGTCAAGCGTGCGCCTCATGCTTCATACGATCATGCTGTTTGGGGTAGCGGCGGCGTTTATGGGCATTTACCAGCGCTTTAGCGAACGAATTTTTATGCGCATCGGAATTGGGCTGCTCGTGGCGGCATTTGTGAAGTTGCTGCTTGTTGACTTAGTCGCAATTAACATTTTCATTCGTGCCATTTTATTTATTGTTATCGGTGCGGTTGGCTTTTATTTATCGACGCGACTTCGCACAAAAGAGTAACCATTTTTCTGCGTCTTTTCTTTCCAGTTGACGTATAAACTGATATTATGGATATAGTGTGGAAAAAACGTAACTGGAAAGAATGAGAGTGGTGACATTATGGACGAGCAAAATCAACAGCCAACACAACCACCGGAAGAACAAAAGGTAGGACGCGTAATACGCATTAAGCCGTTTACGTTTATTATGTTTACGTTCCTAACGATTTTACTAACGGCTGGGTTGACCCTTTTTGCTTTAACGTTTGGGGAAGAGAAGATTGTAGAAGTCAAAGTCCCGGTCGAACGTGAAGAATTTAGCAAGCTATATGATGCATATGACGAGCTAAATAAAAAATATTACAAAGACCTTGATCCAGAAAAAACAGTGCAAGGCGCAATTGACGGTTTATTCACATCGCTAGAAGATCCATATTCAGATTATATGGACGCGAGTGAATCAGAGCAGTTCAATGCGGATTTATCATCAAGCTTTGAAGGCATCGGTGCAGAAATTCAAGCGGCAAACGGCTACATTAAAGTCGTATCGCCAATTAAAAACTCACCAGCTGAGCGAGCGGGCATGTTACCAGAGGATTTAATTTTAGAGGTGGACGGTCAAAGCTTACAAGGCTACACAGCTTCAGAGGCAGTGCTGTTAATTCGCGGCGAAAAAGGCACAAACGTTACGCTAAAAGTACAGCGAGAAGGCGTGGACGCGCTAATCGAGGTTGTCATTGAGCGTGCAGAAATTCCAGTCGAAACGGTGTACGGTGAGCTGTTAGACGGTGGTGTCGCACATTTACAAATTACATCATTTAGCGACGACACGTACAATGAACTCGTAACGTATTTAGAGCAATACGAAAAAGAAGGCATGACGAGCATCGTACTAGACGTGCGCCAAAACCCAGGTGGCTACTTACACATCGCATCAAACATTGCGAACTTGTTCGTACCAGCGGGTGAAAACATTTTACAAACAGAAGAAAAAAATAAGCCTGCGGAAGCGTTAAAAGCAACGACAGGCAAAAAATATGATGTACCAGTAGCGGTATTAATTGATAACGGTAGTGCGTCGGCATCTGAAATTTTAGCCGCGGCATTACTGGAGACGATTAACGCACCAGTTGTTGGGGAAACGTCATTTGGTAAAGGGACGATGCAAGCAGCAGAGTCAATGACTGACGGTTCAACACTAAAGTTCACAACAGGCAAATGGTTAACACCAAAAGGCAATTGGGTGAACGAAACAGGCATTACACCAACCGTTGAAGTAGACTACCCTGAATACGCATCACTGCCATACATTAGCCCAGAGCTTGAGCTAAAAGAAGGCATGATTTCAGAGGAAGTCAAAACAGTCGAGCAAATGTTACAGGCGCTGGGCTATGAAGTCGGCGAGCTAGACGGCGCATACGACAACATGTTAGAAGCAGCAGTGGAGGAGTTCCAGCAGCAAGCACAGCTAGAGCCAACTGGTGTGTTAACAGGCGATGCGACGACAGCGTTAATGACGGCATTACGTGACCAATTAGATCAAGACGACCGCCAGCTAAAAGCGGCAATCGACGTATTAAACGGCACGTACGAAGCACCACCAGCTGAAGAAGCAGAAGCTGAAGCAGCTACAGAAAACGAATAACACGATGTAGACAAAGTCGCAAACTGAGGCTTTGTCTACATTTGTGTTTAGAAGGAAGGTTCACAGCATGAAAGATGTATATTTATTTAGCGGCTTTTTAGGAAGCGGCAAAACGTCACTGTTAACGGACGTCATTCGCCAGTTTAAGGAACTCGGCATGAAGCCCGCAGTCATTATGAACGAGCTTGGCAAATTGCCGTTTGATTCACAAGCAGTTGACGGCGACGTGCCACTGCGCGAAATGCTTGAAGGCTGCATTTGCTGCTCAGGCGCAGAAAAGACGGAAGCACAGATTCAAACGCTGCTGATGGAGTCGGAGTTTGACGTGCTGTTAATTGAAACGACAGGCGCAGCTCACCCAGTCGAAGCGCTCGATGCGGTGTACTCGCCGTTATTTGCCGACCAGTTAAACATTAAAGGGATCGTCACGGTGGCGGACAGTCATTTATGGTTAAACCGCCACACGTTAACGCCGCAAGTACGCGTCTTATTTATGGAGCAAATTCGCCATGCGCACTTACTGCTTGCGAACAAAATGGATTTACTAACAGACAGCGAGCAGGCACAAGTCGTGTATGAGCTTCAAGGCTTTAATCCGAATGCGTTCATTTTACAAACGACAAATGGCAAAGTGCCACTGAAGCTGCTGCAAAATATGGAAGCGACAGCACGCATCGCAAAAGAGGATATCGAGGAAGCACGTATCGGCAAGCAGCTGCAATTAAGCTCGCGCATCGTCACATTCGATGAAGCGGTGACGCAAGAAGCATTTGAAGATTGGGTACGTGCATTGCCAGACACGGTGTACCGCATGAAAGGGTACGTGCCCGTTGCAGGCGTCAAAAATCCGATGCTGTTTCAATACGCATACGGCATGGTGCAATGGATGCCCGAATTTTTAAACATGCCACCGAAGCTCGTGTTAATTGGTGAAAACATCGGCGCAATTGACGTACTCGGTGTGAAGTAATACAAAAGGTGTACAACAGGCATAACGCTTGTTGTACACCTTTTTTTAGGATTTTACGCACGTACAACTTGTGCTACAATAGGAGAGGTCATTTTTGACACTGTTAAACGACAAGACGCATTCGTTGAAGTTAGCAGCATAGACGAAAGATTACACATCCATTTACACAATCAGTTAGGAGATTATTATAGTGAAAAAGAAAACGATTATTTTAACAGGTGGGGGAACGGCTGGGCACGTATCGCTTAACCAGGCGATTATTCCGACGCTTTTGAAGCAAGGATTTGACGTGCATTACGTCGGCTCAAAAGCAGGTATTGAAAAAGAACTCATTCCGACAGCATTTCCAACAGACGTGACGTATCACGAAATTTCAAGCGGGAAATTACGCCGCTACTTCTCATGGCAAAACTTTAGCGATCCGTTTCGCGTGCTAGCAGGCGTGGCACAAACGATGAGCATCATGCGCAAAGTAAAGCCAGCTATCGTATTTTCAAAAGGCGGCTTCGTATCAGTACCTGTTGTGATGGCGGCAAAAGCGCTCGGCATTCCAGTTGTGAACCACGAATCAGACGTAACGCCAGGGCTTGCGAATAAATTAGCGCTGCCGTTCGTGTCGCACATTTTTACGGTATTTAACGAAACGCTGCAACATTTACCAGCACAAAAGGCGACGTGTACAGGCTCGATCATTCGCTCGGAGCTGTTTACGGGCTCGCGTC
>JAXJTE010000093.1:0-4456 GCA_036309765.1 Caryophanon sp.
AGCCAGTGAAGCTCTAAGCACGCCGATAATAGCTGCTTTTGCTCGTCCGTTGTCGTTTTCATGAACGCATCCATCTCTTTATTCGTCAGCTTTTTGTAGCCGCGTTTTGTGTAGCGCATCGAGGCAAGCGACGGAATCGATGTCACTAAATGCTCTGAGCCCGTCCAACGATTGCGTCCACGTTCAAATGAAAAATGCTCATACACAGGCTGCCCCTTCAATAGCTCGCTCATTTGATGAAGCGGTGAGTCGTTGCTCAGTTGCTCATACAATGGGATTTCTAGCACGCTGCTATCTTCTTCGTGGGATGTGCGCAGCTCTGCGACTTCCTTGGCTGAATCTTCGTGATCGATGTTGAAATAACGCAAAAAGAAGCGGCTCATTGTACGATGGGCGGCATAGTTCATTAAAGGTAAATGCTCGCGGAAGTAGTCGAGGTGCTGAATGATAAAAAACTCGCTTAGCTGCTCATTCATTTGTAGTACATAGCGTGCGTCAATGTACGGTAAATATGCCGCAAATTCCTCTGGGTGTTGCTGAATGGTTTTGGCACGCCACGGAATGTAGTCGCGTAAAAAATCCTTCGATAAATGTTGGTTTTTTTGCTGTAAATCTGCTAAATGCAGCTCATCAAAAATGACGCTCACATGCCCAGGCTCAATGCGCGGGTCGAAATTCTCAGGGAAATCGAGCGCCTGAAAGCCTTTTTCGATGTTGTAACGACGCAAGCCAATTTGCTCTGCGACACCTTTTGGATGCCCCATAAGCGAATACGAGCCGATTGTGCCGCGTTCTTCTAATAGTAAGAACGATAGCTCACGTCGTTGATCCTCCGTTAAGCGTGTATGCTGTGGAAATTTCACCGATGCATAATACTCCGTAATGCCCTCATCAAAGTAAAATTTAAACTCACCTTGTTTGTTGACGAGCTGTTTCGGGTTCGTATTGCGCTTCCAATAAAGCAAGGCACCGACGATTGGTGGTGCGTTCGTAAATTCGATATTCGCAATGGAAAAGATTTTATGCGACAGTGAATCATCATATACTGTTTTAATAAAGTCGATTTTTTTAATGATTAACATCCGATACATCCCTTCCAACTCAAGTGTTTTTATTATACCCGATTTTCTGCCCGATTGTACGGCAAAGTCTACTCGTCGCGCTTGTTTTATCCCAAAAAATAGGCAATAATAGCAACTATGTGAAAGAAGGAGGGCTTTCTGATGGAACAAACGATATGGCAGCGTGAGCAAGCCCATTTAACGACAATGAGTACACAAATTTGCCACTACATTGCAGAGCTACAGCACGCATTACAAAAACAAAAAGGTGAAATCGTCGAGGAGCGTACGTTTGCTTCGAGCGAATTTAACGACGTATCAGGCGAGAGTGCCATTTCATTTTCACAAGTGCTGCAATCAATGGCATTGCGAGAGCGTACATATATGAATATGAGCGAGGAGCTATCAAAGGCCGAGCTATTGCATAAAACACCGTATTTCGGGCGCATTACCATCGAAAACGAGGAAGGGCATGAGGAGCATTTATATATCGGGCTCTCGACATTCCGCGATCGCGAAACCGACGACGTGACGATTTTTGACTGGCGTGCGCCGATTTCAAGCTTATTTTATGAAAACACAACGGGCGAGGCACAGTACAGCATTCCAAATGGTGAAACACTAAGCGTGACGATTTTCGGTCGCCGCCAATATAAAGTGCATTACGACGAGCTACTACAAGTGCTCGATGCCGACATTTACATAGGTGATGAGGTGCTTCAGCAACTGCTCGCAGACACGGCGAAGGAAAAAATGAAGTCGATTGTTGCGACGATTCAAAGTGACCAAAACGCCGTCATTCGCTCGTCGAACAAGCAAAATTTACTCGTGCTTGGACCACCTGGCTCGGGGAAGACGTCCGTGGCGATGCAGCGAATTGCGTATTTGCTATATGAGTACCGCAAAACGTTAACAGCGCGAAATATTTTACTCATTTCGCCGTCTGACTTGTTTAATGACTATATTTCAAACGTGTTACCAGAGCTTGGTGAGGAAAACGTGCAGCACTCGACGTTTTATCGCCTGCTGCAAGACGTCGGGCTACCGTACAAAGCGGAAACGCATTACGACAATATCGAACGACTTCAGCACGCAGACGAAGCGGCACAGCACGACTATTACGTCAAAACGTCAAATGCGTTTGCGACGACGCTTCAGCACGCCATCGATGCATTGCACGTAAGCGGTATGCCGTTTTACAATATTAAAGTAGACGGAGAGCTGTTTGCATCAAGCAAGGAGCTGACGTATTTGTTTTATGATAAATTCGCCGCGCTTGATTTAGATTTTCGCTTAAAAAAAATACGTACCATTTTACAAAAGCGATTAACGACGCGACGCACGGAGGAATTAAACCGCCGCGTGGACGAGCTAAAGTCGGTGAACACGTACGTCGGCACAGACGAGGAGCTGCTTGCACAGGCGCATAAAGAAGTGGCGAAAAAGTACGGCAAGCTTGCACAAATGATTGAGACGCTTCGTTTCGTCAACAGCGCCAAAATTTACGTCTCGGCTTTGCAGCAACTCGATGCACATGTCGCTGAGCGCACCGCTTCGTCGTTAAAGCGCCGTCACGTTCATTACGAGGATATCGCACCGCTTTTATACATCGACGCGACCGTTAAAAAACTCGCCCAACAAAACGACATTAAACATATCGTCATTGATGAAATTCAAGATTACGCGTATCTACAATGGCTTGCGATGGCAGCGCTGTATCCGAAAGCACATTTTACGTTGCTCGGCGACCGTAATCAGCTCGTTCATCCGCTGAAAAAAGACGCACTCGATCATGCGTTGCTCGGTCAGTTTACGACGGTCGAACTAACGAAATCGTACCGCTCGACAAACGACATTACGAACTATATGAAGGCGATTTTGCCACATGCCGTTACCGAATCACTCGGCGTACACGGACAGCAACCGACCGTTCATCATTGGACGCCAAGCAGTTACGTACAAAACATCGTGTCACTCGTGCAGTACGCCTTTACAGAAGGGGATAGCTTCGTGTTCATCTGCAAGGATAAGCGTGCATGTGAAGCATTTTACGCACAAGTTCACCCGCATTTACCAGAGCTTGCCCTCATAACCGCAGAGCAAAAAACGTACATGAAAGGGTTGCTCGTTATGCCAGCGTACATGGCAAAAGGCTTCGAGTTTACGACCGTTGTACTCGCGGATGCAGAAGCGGCTCGCTACAATAATGAAGCGGATACGACGCTGTTATATACGATTGTGTCACGCGCAACACGTCATTTGCACATCGTCACGACGAACGTGCTACCACCCGTGCTTGCACAAATCGACGCATCGTTATTTGCGAAAGGGTGATTGTATGTGGATTGAACATAAAGGACGACTCATACAAGCAAAAGACACATCACGCCACCGCTATAAAACGTATTTGAAGGAAGACGTGCTAACGGAGCTGAAAACGCTTGCCGCGACGCACAACACGGAAATCGGCTACTTGCTCGAAAACGGCGTGTATCATTTACTACAGGACGACACATTGGCGCTACAAAAGCATCCACGCTGCGCGAAAAAGGAATTTCGCACGACAATGGACGCCGAACTATTTGCGGCGTTATCAGAGCGTGCAGCGAGCTTACGCGTGCCGAAAAATCGCTTAATTGAAGAAGCGGTGCAATACATCGATGTGAACACGCTAAAACATAAAGACTATCGCTATCGCATTGAGAAGCTATAAAAAAGGTTGTGCTACCACATCATGTGGGCACAACCTTTTTACTTTATCGCTGCAACGTGCTTGCAACTTTTTCTGTATACATTTCGACATTTTCTTGTACAACTGGATCGTTCTCAGCTTTCGTAATCGATTGACGCGCTTGATTTTTCGCCTGAAGCTGTAGCTGCTGGAACGAATCTTTCACACTCGCAAACGACTGCCCAACCGATTGAATTTTTGCTTTTTGCTGTGCGACCGTCGTTTGAATGCTTGTCACGTTGCTTTGTAGCGCCGTTACCTCTGCTTGAAGCGGCTTAACGTTTTCTACCATTTTTTTACCGCGCCCAACAATGTACATGCCCGGTTCCTTCGCGCCAACCGCAGCAACAATGGCACTGACAATGACAATTAAAAGCGCAAGCCCGACGATGCCAAGACTTAGTGCATACCAAATACTCATCTGAACCCCTCCTTTTTCGTACTATTGTTATTGTATACCCGAAAAGATGGAAAGTGAACGATGGATTATTTAAAACCGTTAAGTAAAATAAAGGATAATTATTCAATAATGTAGAATTAATTGAACTACTCGGCACTAAAGTACCGAGATTCTTAGGTTCTTCTCCCTCATGAGAGAAAATTAACTAAGCTAGCCCCGTAGTCCCTACGGTTAGAAGTCTCATTGCTTCGTTTCGAATATTCA
>JAXJTE010000094.1:0-23281 GCA_036309765.1 Caryophanon sp.
ATTTTAAGACGATGAGTCTTGCGTCCCTCGACCTCAAAACAGGCGACAAAGTAATACAGGCGGTTTGTATGATTTGTGACCGTATCCAAGTGCCGGCGAACCAAGTTGCGCTCATAGACACCATTCAAGCAAAGCCCTTGCGAACGGCAGCGAGTTACGCGAGGGAGATTTTAATAAATATCAGTCTTTTGAGCGTATGTTGGAGCACACTTTCATCCGTATGGCAGACGCTTACGGGCTGAGGGTAGATTATACGATTTATAACAAGCCGGAAAGACAACAAACGCAAACGATATGAATATAAAACAATTAACATCGCAACAGAGAGCCGAACTTGCGCAAAACACCATCAAAAATGGTGTAATGCTTGGCGAGTGGTCGGACGTCAAAGACATACCTGCCGAGAACCTCAAAAAGTGGACGAACGACCCCGACAAATTGCATGGTCTTATTTTCAAGGCTTATGAGATGAAGTGGGGTGCGATCAATACGAACGGCGAACTCTATGACGAGACGGCGTTCGACAAATTTATTGAGGACTATTTTGTACAAAAGGGCTTCAATATGCCGGTTACGATTGAGCACAGCCAAGACCCCGATTGGATCGCAGGACGTGTGCTCTACATTGAACGCAACTCGGTCGGCTTCTATTTTGTGCTCTATATTCCGGATACGTATAAAAACTATGCGCAAGTAAAGTGGATGGTAGAAGAAGGACTTTTGCAGGGTCTGTCCAAAGAGGGCTTCTATATCGACTATGAGTGGGAGCAAAAAGACCCGAACGATTGGGACTCTTGGTACATCCATGTCCACGAACTTATGATGAGCCGTGTGTCCCTCGTGACAACTCCTGCAAACGGCGTCAAATTTGAAAGCGCAAAAGAGACCAAAAACGCGGTTATCTTCAATAAGCCAAAATCGGTGCTTGAAAGCATAATTCAAAAGAAAGCGTAATGAGACGCTTTTAACTCAATTATAATTAACAAATCAAAAGCAGTTACACATGAAGAAAAAAGTGTATTCCGAGGCTATTATCAACAAAATGATAGCACTCAAAAAGAGTGTAATGAACACCCTTTCGGGCGACGCGGCACAACTGCGTGACGACCTCGTTGCCCTTTTCGATGACCTCGCAAACCGTGAGGAAGAGTTCGACATTAATCAATTCAAGTCGGAGATCGAGACTATCGTTGCTAAGTACTCTGACGTACCCGAAGCAACCGCAGACGCTATCGCAAAAGCCGTTGCACGTATTGAGAACCGTCTGTCTTCTGCCGTGAAGCAGGAGATGAGCCCTGCGGCTAAGAATGCCCTTGCAGCAGCCATCTTGAAAGCACACGACAAAGTTGACGCTATCAACAAAGCAAAGGAAGCAGCCGTCGCAAATGGTATCAGCGGTCTTTCGTTTGAAGCCGTTGTGGATTACGTTGTAGATTGGAAAATTGAGGACTTGAACCCTCTGTTCAGCAAGCTGCATCGTACCCTCATTGAAAAATTCTTCTACGGCGAGATTGACCTCACGCAGGCGGCTCAGATCGCTCACGGATGGAACAAGTCGAACGATTACGAGAAACTCGTGCAGGAGTTGACTGTATCGGCAAAGACTATCGTAACCGATTATGTTTACAAACGTCAGCAGGTTGCTTTCGTTGACCTCGACAAAATCGAGGAAGCAGGACAGCTTTCGCAGTTCCTTGCAATGATCAGCAAAGAGCTCGACCTCATGATCGTGAATGCTTGTGTTATTGCGCTACTCATCGGTGACCAAGTGAACACCGGCAACAACAAGGTTGTAACGTTCGAGACCATCGGTACAAAGACCACCAGCGACCTCTTTACGACCGTTGTAAAGAACGATGACGCAGACCTCGCAACCTATTTCACGACCATCGGTGCATCGTCTGCTCCTGCCGTTTCGCAGCGTCTCGCAGTTCTGCGTTACGTACGCGACAAAATCCACAATCCGCAAGGCAAAGAGGTTGTTGCTATCATGTCGCGCGGCGTGCTCTCTTCGTTGAGTCCTCGCGTGGTTGCAGCCGGCGGCGATTTCGTATTCCGTACCAAGGAAGAGATTGCAGCAGAGCTCGGTGTGGATGATATCTATCTGACCGATGTAATGCCTGCCGACATGGATCAGCACGCGGGTGCGGCAAGTGTGCCGGTTATCTTCATGATACCCGACGGCTATTGGTACAAGGAAGCAAAGTCGATTGACGTTGCATATCCGAAGTACGAGAACAACGTGCAAAATCTGCAAAAAGAGCGTAACATCGGCGGTAAAATCCACGACCTGCTCTCTACTGCGATTTACTACATCAAAGCAGGTGAGTAAACCCTAAAAGACGAAGAAAATGAACGTACAAGATTACAAGAGTGCAGGATATGCGATTTCGCAACTGATTGACCAAGCGGTTGTGACTCGTGCAGAGAATGACGTTGTGGCGGCTTATATCGTGCCGCTCTTGGGTCACGTACCGACAACAGAGGAAAGTGCAGCAGAACCGCTAAAAACGGCAATTATGGGGCTTTCTTTCTTGCTAATCCAAGAACGGAGTGCAACCGCAACGCGAGCAGGCGCAAAAACAAAACTATCGGAGCAGTCAAATACGCCAACGTATGACGAACTACTCCGGCAGAATGCACCGGCTTGCGTTCGGTTGCTTCAAGCCTTGGATGAGAACGCACATAAAAAATGCAGCGATATATGTCGGGTTTTCTTCGGTACAAACTATTTCGGAACTTTTTAAAGAAAGGATTTTACTATGGCTTATTCAGTTTGTGGAGACACTTTAAAGAACATCGGCGTGCAATGTAATGAGCAGGCGATCGCAGGCTTTACAGGTCGTGCAATTTTGTGCCCGAAAGCAGGTGCAACCTATACGCAGGACGCAAACGGAGACGTGCTCACGCTCGCTTCTGATAATCTTGTGCTCGTGGATAACCAATGGGCGAACGCTTTCGATGGTACGCAGAATGCCGAGGTTGTAGATAACGGACGTCCGCAATGGCATCGTGATTGGGCTTTCCGTATTCCTCGTGTGCGTGACGGCAAAGACACGCGCGACAACGTGAAGGCTCTTGCACGCACCAACACCCTCGCACTTTTGGAGCGGGAGGACGGAACCATTCTTGCGCTCGGCTTCAACGGCAAAATGGTTGCAACCGCTCAGACGCAGGCAGAGAACGCAAACGGCGGTGATTGGGTAACCACCCTCGGAACGGATGAGGGAACGCCCGAGACGCTGTTTGTGGATACCCCTGCAAGCGGTGACGATCCGGCAGTTACTGCAAAGGAAAAATTCGAGACTCTTTGGCAGTCGATTATTTCCTAAATTCAGCCGCAAGCGATTGGGTTCGCCTGCGGTTACTAATTTTCACACGTTATGAATTGCGAATATACCATACGAATTGTTGAGCAGAATGATTTTACGTTAGTGCTGCCGTTGAAAAGGCGTACTTACGTAGCGAATAAGCCGATTGACGAGGACATTGACATAATGGCTCTTGTCGATTGTAAAGTGCTTATTGGCGGTCATGAGTTCGCATACACATTAGACCCGAGCGGCGTGCAAGTGCCTATTGCGGCTGACGCTCTTAAAATCGGCACATATGACATCGTTTTGACTGCCGTGTATCGCGGTGCGGAAATTCGTGCAGCATATTTTGAGGGCTTGCAAGTGGTATCGTGGAACAGGGACGCCAATATGCAGCAATATATCGCAGGCAGTCCGATTGTAGCGCAAGCCGCTTACGTGATCGGTGGTGCATTGACAGATGCAGAACTCGAATTGCTGAAAGCGGAGTATCGCGAGAAGATCGCAGAAGCCGAGCAAGCCGAACAGGCGGCGGAACAGGCAAAATCCGAATGGGAGGAAAAGGCGGCGCAGTTGGATGACGTAGCGCAGGAAACGACATCGCAAGAAATAAAGCAACTTATCATAAACGAGGGTATCGAGCACGCAAATGAGTATGCAGCCGAAATCCGTGAAATTATAGGAGACTGGACAAATGAGTGAATTACATGATGCAATAAGCGAAATGCGCAATATGCGCGAGAGTTACGACCAAATTGGCGCAGCAGCCGAAGCGTACAACACCGGCAAAGTGCAACTTGCGCAAAATATATCCTCTAAGGGCGTGCCTGCAAGTGCGAATGAGACCCTGCCTGAGTTGGCTGAAAAGGTGTCGGCTATCGCGCAAGAAAGCTACGTAATACAAGGTGGCGAGATGTACGCAAAGCAACTTTTTGGTAGTTTGGAAACACCGAACTATTGGAACTTGTATGACGTTTTGGCGCAACTGCTTTCTGATGGTCGGTTAGTAGACTATGGCGGTATTCTGTTGGCGGAGTACTATCGTAGCTATGACAGCCTTGCGTTAAGCGGTGCGGGTACAGGCGGTGCGTATGTCGTTTCTGATTTGGACGAGAACGGACAATTCAAGATGTACACCGAAGATACAACGCACATATGGGCAACGGAGTTTGACGGAAAGGGAAACCGATGGGTGGCTTATTGTTTCGCAGATGAGTATCATGATTTTCAAATCACAGACACAAACACAAGTCCGCGCAGTATTTTTATAGGGCGCAAAGTTGGAACAATAAAGCAGTATGTAGACTCGCGAACCTCTCAAATCATCGTTCCGGATGGTAACGTACTAAGAGAGTATGATGCCAACGGATTTTCAACGGCTTGGGGACAGCAGATGGTGCTTAGAAATATAGAAAATCAAACAAAGAATGTTACGTTTACCCCGAATCTGAGTACAGGAATTCCTAATTTGGAAAAAGTTTACTTTGATTGTGACACGCTGTCCGGTTGTCTGCTGTATTGTAACGATAGAGGAACCTTCCCGGTTATTAATACCATAGTGGCAAGAATTAAGCACTTTGCGAACATAGAAGGATGTGGACTAATAGGGGATACAAGAAATATCAATACGCTTAGTACGATTGTGATTGATGGTACTATGGATGGAGATGTAATATTGGGTATGAATATCTCTAGTGGTTATACGACCAATCTCCCATCGTCTGTAAAACAAATTGCTATTATAAATTGCAATGCTGATAGAATAGTATATGGTCCTATCAATAGTTCGTTTGCAAGTGACTTTAAGCTTTATCTCGGATATGGGAATGGTCAATCACCATTATCGTTTTATTATAGAAATACAAACCCATTTGCTTATATGTTAGATATAGAGTTGCAAAGTGGATGGAATAAGAGTTTAGATGTTAGCAAATTCATCTCACTAACCGAAGAAAATATGTATGCACACATCTTGCAACACCTAAAACAAGACGAACCGGATTGTGGCGATGGTGTTACAATTACGCTCGGTAGTACGAACCTTGCAAAACTGACGAGTGATGAAAGCGTGCAGTTGTTGGACGATCTGACAAATATTTATGGTTATACTTTTGCATAAGGAGGAACGATTATGGCATTAAGAATACAAAAACCGACAGAGGGTTACGATTGGCTCTATCAAGACAGAGGCGAAAACGACCGCTATTTTACGGACGTTGTGTATCTTGGTAAGCACGAGCCGGAGTGGGCGCAATGCACACAGGAAGAACGCAAGGAGTGGGAAGAGGAACACAAACCAGAACCCGAACCAGAACAGGAGGAGTGATTATGAACGTGACTATTTGGCGAAAATATAGAGAGAAAGGGTTCACCATTTCGCGTATGTACGTGGATGGTGTATTCTTCTGCCATATTCTCGAAGACGAGGATCGGGGGCTTATGCAAGGTATGTCCGTCGGCGAAATAATGACCATCAAGCTTGCAGGCAAAACCGCAATTCCGGTCGGTAATTACAAAATCGTTCGTCAGTATTCGCCGAGGTTTAAAAAGATACTACCGAGTATTTTGAATGTCAAAGGTTTCTCGGGTGTACGTATGCACGGCGGCAATTCGAGCAAAGACACAGACGGATGTCCTCTTTTCGGTGACGCCGACGAAATGAATATACGCGATTGGGTGTCCAATTCACAAAAGCAATTCAAGCGTTTTGATACGATGTTGCAAATTGATGGCGGCAATGCTGACCTGCATATAGTTTGGGACTATGACGAAAGAAACGGAAAATAAGTGCTCAAAATCGAAGATCGCTGCAAAGATACTTGCAGCCGTTTCGGTCTTGCTTATATTGGTGTCGTTTTTCACGCCCCCTCGGTTTGTCATTGATAGCAGCGTTTTTGTTGCAACAGGGGAGTTGCTTGCGTGGGGATCATTATTCTTTGCGTGGGACGCGACCGAGAGAGGAATTGACGCCAAATTTAAGCACAAGGGCACGGAACTCGAACTCAACAACCCCGACAAATAAAAATCAAAAGCGCCCACGGCGCACAAGAACGCGACCAAGGGCATTTAATTGCGATTTGTCGCGTTTTTTCGTAAAAACAATATAAGTTATCACACAACCAAAAATAACGTCTTAAAATGGAAAATTCAATTTACGACAAATTCAAGACTCTTGCAGACAAAAAGCGTCTGACCGTAGATGATAAAGAGACAATCTCAACGGCGGCGGCTGAATACGGCATATCGTTTAACTTGAGGTGTTCTAATTGTTATCGGGACGCAGCGATACAAATTGCGCTTGCAAACAAGCCGCAAGAGACGCAAGACGAGCAAAACACCGAAAGCGGATACGTCCTCAAAAAAGGCATTGACGTAACACTCCATTCGTACCGGTTCGGCACTATGCACATATGCGCGAAAACGTGCAACGCGGCTAATGTGAGCAAGTGGCTGCAAGCAGGTATTCCAAGAAACTATTTTGCACAGATACCCGATGAGAATTGAAGAAAACACAAAATACGCTCCGTTTGCGCTTATTGAGAACACTATCAGCGAGGACGATAAAACGCGCATTATGGACGCAGCCGAGCAAAAGTTCGGCTCATGTCATATGCTGACTATTGACGAGTTTTTCGGATGCATCAAAGGCGATTTTTCACGCCTTGGCGATTTGAACGACCCGACAGTTTTTCAAGCCTATTGGATTAAGCGGTTTAAAGACTTTTGCAAAGAGTTCTCATCCGTATGCGAGCGGCTTGCGATCCATGACCCCGACATGGACGGAACGGACGCAGGGTGTATCAAAATCGAACCTGCCGAAAGTATGCTCATTTTTGTGCGCGAATACTTTGGTCTCCATTCTTTTGCGGATGCAGGAAAAGTGACCATTGGTGAATACGTCCTTGCACGAAAAGACAAATACAACTCATGGAAGGTGCGTAAAAACTATGAGCGAAAGCAAATATCAAAAATCAAATCAAAGAAAAGATGAACGATACTATTGTAGATAAACTCGCACGGACTATTGAGCGTCCGGAACTTGGCAAAGGCGGCATTACAAAGCTGCCGTTTGTGTATGCCGATTTAGACACACAAAACATCATTATTGATAGTGTGGGTGTGCCCTTTGCGGCGGCTGCACCTCTCGAAAGCGGTTCGGTCGTGGATGAACACGGACGATACCATGAGCAAGCAACGTTCGAGGTTTTCTTTGGAGACAAAATGACTCAATCAATGCCGGACTATTGCGCGCGTGAAAATGAGCACATTATCGACACTTGCAAAAGACGTGCTTTTGCTTGGCTTGCATCCCTGAAAGGTAACAAAGATTTGCGGCTTGTGTCCGTGAATAGCGCGCAGCGTGCGTATATGCAGTTTGACGCGATTGTGACCGGATATTTGGTATCGGTTACGATCGAAGAGACGCAAGGCTATGGGTTGTGCGACTTATAACTTTGTTATAGTGTAGAATTTTTCAGCAAATATCCGTTTTGGCGCGTCCAAATATGCAAAATATATAAATGTATATCCAAGCATAAAAGAACGCGGCAGAACGCAAATAAACGGCAAATGACACTTGAACAGGACATATTACGTGTGCTCACGCAGGCGAAAGACGAGATACAAGCAGCGATGCAGTCAAAGGGCATAAACGCGAGCGGTCGCACGTCTCGTGGTTTTGCAGTTGAGAAAGACGCTGATGGTATTCGTTTAGTGCTCAGTCACAATGAAACGGCGCAAGTGGAGTGCAAGCCGCGTGGGTTCGGTAGTGTGCAGGTCGGAACCGCTCCGCTTTCAACGCTCGAAGTCGGGCGTGCAGGCGGCAAAGTGCCCAAAGGTTTTTATTATATGATAAAGCAATGGACGCGCGATAAGGGTCTGCAATTCGGGTCGGAGTCGGAGCGTCAAACGTTCTCTTATTTTACGGCACGCAAGATCGCAGCCGAGGGTACAAAACGCAATACCAATCACGTGGACGTTTGGAGTACGCCGGTAGATAAAGCAATGGAGCAGTTGCAGAGCGATATTCGCGCAATCGTAGCAGGTGCAGTTTTTGAAGCAGTAGATACAAATTTTTAACATATGGCAGATAGTAAAGAAATAATCCTCGATGTCAAAGTAAACACGGCGCAGGTTGCAAAGCAACTTGGAGACGCGACCAATGCCGTGCGGTTGCTCAAAAGCACGCAGAAGGAACTCGAAAAGGCTCTCAAAGAGGGCTCAATCACGAGCGAAGAATACGGGCGCGCGATGGCTGCAAACAAGCAAAGCATGGAGCAGTACCAACGCGAGATCAAAAGCAGCACGGCTCTTTTGCAGGCTGAAACGATGTCGCGTATTGACGATAGCGCAAGTCTCGATGAACAAAGACAAGCCCTCAATGCAGCTCAAAAAGCATATGCGCTATTGTCGGGAGAGGAAAAAGCAGCCGCAGACGCAGAGGGCGGATTACGTGACCAAATAAACGCCCTCTCTGAGTCCGTCAAAAAGCAGGAAGCGGCGATTGGGGACGCAAGGCGCAATGTCGGTAACTATGCAGGCGGTATTATGGACGCAGCCCAAAAAATGGGCGGTCTTGGTGCCGGTATGGTCTCGCTCGAAAAGTACGCGCAAAATCTTACGATGGGATTTAAGACCCTTGCGGCAACTCCATTCCTTGCGGTTGTTACGATCCTTGTGACGTTGGTAACGAAACTCTCGGACAGGTTCAAGGGCAACGCAGCCGCAATGGAGACTATGTCAGCCTCTTTCGGTGCTTTCGAGGGTATCGGCAATATGATTGCAAAACTCATTGACAAAATCGCATCCGGTATCGGTTGGCTCGCAGATAAAATCATGGATTTTGCCGACAAGCAGGGGTGGCTTACAGATGAAATGAAAGAAGCGTCCGAAATAGCGAAAGAGGAACTTGCGATACAAAAAGAGCAGCGAGATTCCGCATTGAAAAACGCAGAGGACGCGCAAAAGATTGCAGAACTCAAATCGAAAGCAAACGACAAAGAGAGGTATTCCGCCAAAGAACGGCTTGCGTTCTTGAAGGAAGCCAACGCAGCAGAGGAAGCGGTCGCACAACGGCAATACGACCTCGCAAAACGTGAGTACGAGTTGCAAGTTAAAAAGAACGCTCAAAGCGAAAGCAGCCAAGAGGATTTGAAAAAAGAAAACGACCTCAAAATTGCGATGCTCAATGCCGAGACGGCACTATTCAACAAACGCAAAGAGTTGAACGGACAAATGGCAGCAGCAAGCCAAGAAATGGTCTCGATAGATCGTGCGGCGGCGGCGGCTCGTTTGGAGATACAACGTAAGCTCGAAGACAGCCTTTTGTCCCTCGAAAAGGACGAAACGCAGAAAGCCATCATGCAGACCAAATTGGCAGGTGAGCGAGAGGTTGAGAACTTGCGTGTAAAACTAAACAACCTCAAAGAAACCGATGTAAAGGGTCGCGAATTGCTTTCTCAACTCATCCAAGCTAAAGAAAAAGAGACGCAGCAAGCAATAGATGAAATTGTGATCCGTTCTACCGAGGAACGCGAGCAAAAAGTGCGCGATATGCAGCGTCAGCGCGCGGAGATGAGCACGAAAGACGAAGTGCAACTCGCGCAATTACGATTTGATGCAGCACAAGAGGACTACAACCGACTTGCAGCCCTCACGAAAGAGCAACAGGACGCAATCTATCAATCCGAATTAGACTATCAGCAGGCGGTCTTGGACGCAGAACAGGCGATGTATGAAAGTCGGGACGCTCTCGCGGTCGAAAAGTACGAAGAGGAAAAAGAGCGCACGCAGTTTGAGTTTGAAGAAAAACTTGCAGCCGCGCAAGAAAATGAGCAATTACGATTTGAGCTCGAACTCGAACAGGCGGTCACCGAAAATGAGCAACTACTGACCATGGACGAAGAGACAAAGGCGGCTCTCTTTACGACACAAGAAGAGTACGAAAGGGCAGTTATAGCAAGCGAGCAGAGAGTGACCGATGCAAAAAAGAAAGCGGTGGACTCGCAACGCAAAATGGCACTTGCAAACGCACAAGCGATCTCGGGCGCAATGGGTCAGTTGAGTAGCCTATTAGACCAATTTGGGGAGCAGAATAAGGAAGCGGCTATTGCATCCAAGGCGATTGCGCTCGGAAAGATTGCAGTTGAGACAGGTATTGCTCTTGCATCCGGTATCGCACAATCGCAGTCCGTTCCATTCCCTGCAAATATCGCAGCAATAGCCACGACTATCGGAACAGTTCTCGGCGGTATCGCATCCGCAATTACGACCGTCAAGGGTGCAAAGTTTGAGCACGGCGGTATCGTGGGCGGTACAAGTTACACAGGCGATCATGTGCCCGTAATGGCAAATAGCCGAGAAATGTACCTCAACCTCGATCAGCAAACGACACTATTTTCAGCCCTCTCGGGTGGTGGAGAAACACTTGGCTTTAATTACGAACTTATGGCGCAAGCGAACGCAGCCCTGCCAGCTCCGGTCATGGTATACACCGAGTTGCGCGATTTTGAAGACAAAGTATCAACGTATGACGAAATAGCAAAGATATGATAGTAAATTTGACATCCGCAGCCCTTTCGGTTGCTTATTGGAAACAAGAACGATTAGTGCTCAAAAAAGGTAGTTTGACGGCAGGGTCGGACGTTGCTTTTTGGACGTCTCTTAAAGGCTCAGCCGCAAGTCCTATCGCAGTCTATAAAGCGGACGAGAACGGAGACGTACTGATTGATGTAACGGACTATATGCGCACGTATGGCAACGCTATTTTGTACGCGAACGCAGGCGGTACAATGTACGCGGTATCCGTCACTATATCGGGACTGATAAACCCTGACGGCGTGGTTATTCCGCCACATTGGCAGTACGCAAAAATCGTACCTCCGAGCATGATGATTGCACGTGATGCAAGCAACAAGTCTGTCCGTGCAGAGTTCTACGATTATTTGCAGGACACGTACGCGGTATCGGATGCAAGTTGGAGTGTTGATAAACGGAGCATATTAGTGGCTCAAAACTTTGATTTGTTGCGCTTAGGCACACCGACACAAACGAAGCATTATATCTTGCAGCCGCAAAAATGCGGTATTGAGTACGCGGTCGTTCGTTGGATGTCTTTCACAGGTACGGAGCGTGTACACGTCTTCGAGGTTACGAAGCACACACAGGCGACCGATGGTGCATATTCCTTGCAGCCGATAGATAACGAGTATATCGAAATAAAGGGACGTGTGGACGGTATGACCTTGCGGCTCGCTAATTTGGACGCATACGATTTATGGTACTATGCCGACATCTTGCAAAGTAGTGAGGTGGAGGTCTCGCTCAGTCCTTTTAGTGCGCCGGTTCGCGTGAGTGTGAAAACAAAAAACATCACGCTGCCGGATGGAGAAGCAAAGACAAAGGGAGTATTAGAAATTCAAATCGAATATAAACGCTATGACGCAGTTGCTATGTAATGGGGTTTTATTGGACTTGTATGCCGATACAAATCTGCAATTCAAACACACAAATCCGCTTTTTGCTTTCGACAAATTGGAAGCAATGCGCACAACAGAGTTCAAGATACCTTGCACTCCGAAGAATGATCGTGTTTTTGAACTTGCGCGCATACCTGCTTACGATGGTATAGGTATGAGGCGCGCGTTTAGTGCGCAATTACAAGACGGTGCTATCGTTGAAAATTGCAGTCTATATGTTTCGTCCTTTGATGGAAAGGACTACAAAGTGATATTTACGACAGGCGATTTTTTAGGGCTTGCAGTATTAAAAAACGCAGGTAAAATAAAAAATATACCATTAGTTCGTCAAGTGCTTGAACCATTATATAACGATATAACCGCAGCAGGCGTTGCACCGTCGGACGAAAAGACAAATATCTTTGCACAAGTGCGATATAAAGCAGGCGATGGAATAATGATACCATCAGTAAACTTGCATAACGTCCTCGGAATTGCATTGCAGGCTCTTGGTGTTTCGTATTCGCTACCGACTGAAACACAATATGTGCGGTGCATTCCATCCGATCTAGAGGTTCTTGAAAAGCGAAGCGCGACACTAACAGTAACAACCAATTCTATGTTGCCAGATGGTTCGGCGTGGATTGTGGTGTACTCCCCATCTGCCAATTTAGAGGTTGAACCAATTATTGAAGCACCTGCGGCAGGAGCACGCGTGAGCCGCGTTGAAAATAATAGTTGGTATATTGGTACAATTCGTCAATATTATGCATACCAAGAAATAGAGATTTGGTTTCCTCAAACATGGAACGATAATCATTTTATAGGGCGGTTTTTAGACGGTAGCGGAGTACCTTCACATAGTCTAAATGGTATCGGTCGGTTTGTGTTCTTTGGCGATCGTTCTTTCGATGAAAATGGGGTTGTGTCTGGTGAGAGCTTGCGCAAACGGTCAGTCACGATAGAACAGGGCACGAGTTTCTGCATAATCGACAAGTCATATTTTATCAATACCGAAACAGAGAAAGGGTGGAAGCCTACAAACATATCATGCTCTTTCTTGATTGAAGGGAAAGATGTAACCATTGGAGGTCGCGTGCGTTTGATAGACAATATCCCAGACTTTACAGCCGTTGAAGCCTTAAAAGCAATAGCAGCCATGTCAGGCAAAATGCTTAATTATACAAACGATGTGGGGGTGTATTTTGATGACCTTACTATTGGCGCGTGGGATCATGTCGTCTTAGACAATAGTATAATCAAAGTAGGAGAATTAAAGCGCACTTTTGCGGACTATCAGCAGCGTAATTTGGTACAATTCAACAGTCCGAAAGAGACACCAGAAAGCGCGCGCATATCCATCGCATATACAATAGATAATGTTAATCTTGATGCAAAAAAGGACTTGTCCACGATACCATTTAGCGAGGGTCTAGAAGACGGTATTTATATGGGTCGAGGTGTTCTGTATGCAGAGAACGGAAACGAAGCAGTAGGAGATGCGGATACCGGAGGCTATTATATGTCGCGTGTGCAATTACACAAGAATACATCCTTACAAACGTTATGCGATGCGGCTACGCAGATAGACGTGCAGGTGCGCATGACGCGAGAGCAATATATGACCCTTAGTCCAAGCACTCTAATCCAGATACGAGGCACTCGCTATGTATGGACAAACAAACAATGGCAAAAGGGTGTTACAAAATTGACGCTTGCAAAGATATAAAATGCCCTAAAAATCGGTAAAAACACGCGAAAAAGTGCAGTTTTCGAGAAAAATTGCATTTTTTTTGCATTTTTTTGCTGTAAAATTTTGCAGTATCAAAAATTTTTTGTAATTTTGCACCGAATTTTAAAAACAACCACAATTTAAAAGGTGCGGCACACCGAAAACGGCACAAGATTATGAAAACTTATAAGACGATCGTTCCACAAAAGGACTTAACAGATGAAATGGCAAACGGCGGTTGTTGCCTTTGTGGTCGCAAATTAAAGAACGAACGCAGACACATGCTTCACATGATGCCTGACGGCACATTGGTAGACGATAATGACGAACCAATCACAGAGATTCCGGAGTATGCAGAGTTGGGTTACTGGGGGTGCGGAGCGACATGTTACATCAACTTTCTTGCAGATGCAAAAAACGAAAGCAAAGCAGATATTTTAGCAAGACAATAACCGGCAAGGGGTGCAAGCCCCTGCCAAATCCAAATAATAACAAATCTAAACAGGGCGGCAACCTATAAGCGGCGCAAGAAAATGGCAACTAAAATCACAAAAGCGACTTTCAAAAGTTTCATCAGAAAGAACATTGCAAATCTCTATTCAGTTTGTTTCAGCGACTTTGACGGCATGCAAGACTGCGTGACCGAGACGGAGCGCATTTTAAAGAAAGTAACCTCTTTTGATTTTAACGAGGATTACACTTACGGCATTCCGAGTATTTGGCTCGTTGGCGGCGGCGATGACTATTTCAGTGAGATTGAATACAAAGGCATGCGCGGTATTCAATGTTATAATTGTTGTGGACATTGGGCAGTATTAACCAAATAATCTATTACGACTATGGCAAAGTATTGCATACAAACGACAAACCTCTCGAATGGCGAAAAGCTCGTCATTTCGGGAGATTTTGGAAGCGAGCAAATCGCACGTCAAATAATGCGCCAAAAGATGGCACGAATGGCTCATATATACGAGATAACCGAAAAGGCAGAGAACTATTTTTGCTATCGTACGCCGCGCGCAGAAATGATGATGCAAGTTATTGACACTAACCTCAAATATATTGCGTAATTATGATGGGTTTAAATGAATATGAGTCTTTCAAGGAAAAGATAGCCCAAATCGCGATCCGGCGCGGTTGCATTGAGGGCACGGCTGAGTACTACGGATTTATTGAGGGAGCAAACTATTTGCTATTCACAATAATCGGCATTGACACAATGGACGGAACACTCGAAGCCTTGGCGCACACATATGCCAACGGACTCGGGCGTGATGAAGCCGACAAGTGCTACCTATATGCCAAGTACAAGGCAGGCGGAAAGGCGATCATTGACTGCATAAAACAAAGGGTGCTATCATGACGCAATAAAAATAGACTATAACCAACTAACATTATTTTAAATTATGAAAAATAAAGATTTAATCAGAGTGCTACAAGCACTTGATCCCGAGCAAGAGGTAACCTTTTCGCTCGGTAGTGGAATTACGAGCACACACCGCACAATGTGCGCAAAAGCCGAACTTATGAAAGGCGAGTGTTTAAAATACCTCAACGTGTCCGGCATTAACATCACAATGGATGAAACAGACCAAAGCGTTGCTATTGCCGATGTCATTCTCTTTTGCGACAATTATCCGGATGAACTCCTCGAAGAAACGGCTAAGAGATATGATGAAGAGATTGGCGAAAATCGCGTTTGGCATTCGTGGATCGGAGACGTGTCTACGCCACTAATAGAGGGTTGTGTGTATGTTGTACGTATGTGCGAAAAAGAAGATGCGAAAGCATACTCATATGCTATTTGCTCTTTTAAAGATGACGTTTTTGTTGTTGCTAAAAGAGATGGAGAGTACATACCGTTAGATAATATTAGGAGAGGAAGAAAGATTGACGCTTGGATGAGCCTTGAATAAACAAACAATTATCGAATATATGAAAGAGCAAACATTAAAAGCACGGATCGGTTCGGAGCGCGTGCGCGAAAAGGTGGCTGAGATTATTCGGAATGCGCGCGAGCAAAAGGGCTGGTCTCGTTACGAACTCGCAAAGCGCGCAGAGATAGGAGAGACACACCTCGCGAAAATCGAAGAGGGCACATACGCAATACGCGTGGACATCTTCAATCACTTATGCAGCACGCTCGGAATAAAAGCCACTTTTCCTGTTTCGTAACAATTTGCGTTCTGACGCGTCCAAAGTTCAAAAACGTATATTTATACCCTTTGACAATTTGAACGCACTAAACGCGAAAACACCTTAAAATTTCGGCATTTTTCGTTAAAATCGGCAAATTGTCGGCAAAAGCAATTTTACAAAAGAGCCGCTCGGTCTTATTTTACAAGGCGTGAGCGGTTCTTTGATAGTGACCCCTCTGGGGTCGTTGTTTTGCAACGGCTTGCGGCTCAATACATCCAATCGCAGGCAGGCACATACGCGCAATTCAATTCTTTGCGCAGTTCTTCTTGCGTCTTTTGCATAACTTTGTCCCTTTCGTTTTTAATGATTATTACATTTGAAAATTTATGATTTTTACCATAAAATTTTAAATTTTACGGAAAAATGATATTATGATTGCATTTTTTTGATAAAAAATTTGCATATGTAATTTATTTTTTATAATTTTGCACCGTCTTTCAGTTAGAAATCTAACTAAAACCGCGACAAAGTTACAAATAAAATTTGAAATAAACAAATAAAATCTCAAAAAAAATGAAAAATCTTAATTACACAACAACAGAAATCAATCGCGATTATCTGATTAAGGTATTCGGACGAACCGCAGCAGGGTACATTAACAAGTTGGTCGGAGTTGCAGGCTTGCTCGCATTGGTCGGGATCGACCGCGCAAACAAAATGCTTGCAAGAGCGTATGCGTGTACAGGCGATGTGTGCCGGTGCAAAGTGTATGGAGGTATTCAGGTTTCATTTTATATCCATTGAGCTATGACATACCAAGCAACATTGAGTATCGGTGGTGCAGCACCACAACAGATACGCTCCGGATGGTGGGAGTGCTCGTGGAAAGCGTTTGACGAACTATCCGGCATGATATACGGAAAAATCCCAATGGGGATAAGTTGGAATATATGGCTAACAATTAAACACTAATAAGATATGAGAACTTATAACAATTTTGCAGCAATGCTCATCGCGTTCGGGCTTATTGGAAATGCAGTTTTTGAGTACGATGGATGGACGCTCGCAGGGACGATCTTCGGTTACGTACTGATAGTCCTGACCCTCTGGGCGGTAGTGGATGACAAAATCAAAGAAAGGGAAAACCTATGAAAAAGCAATACAGAGCCACAATATATGTGACAATTTACGGTAGTTTGATTGACTATTCGGGCGGATGGTGTAGCACCAAAAAGGCGGCAGAGAAAGAGGCTGCAAAGGTGGTCGAAAACGCACTGCCGAAAGGAATATATATGATGTCAAACCCGATGTATGCAGAAAGGGGTGTAGCATGATTAGTCACGAGCAAATAGACAGAGATAGCCGGTGCGCGCATCCGGAATATACAGGGGTGGTCTTTTTGAAAAACGGCAAACGTTTTCTAAGCTATGGTGACACCATCGCAAAGGTAATGGAGCTCGCATATCGCAACTGCCCTCGCGAAAACATCGCACGTATTGAGACCACGACATCAAAGAAAACATATGTGCCGGTTCCGAAGCGCAAACGTCCGGAAATAATCGTAAGAGGCTACTTCGGACAATCGGAATACAGGCGCGTAGCAAGTAATTGGGATCATCTATGAAAACAGAGATATTTATTCCCGCCAAGGAAGCGTTACGCAGGTACGGAAAAAGTGACATCCGAACGCTGCAATCATGGGCACGCAAAGGGTTTATTCTATATCAAGTAATCAATGCAAAAAGCGCACACCCCGAGTGGCTTTTTGAAAGTCCAGAAGCACGCTACGAACGCGTGCAAGGCACATTATAAACAACAGCAATTATGACACTAATAAGCTACGAAACGTTCAAAAAGCGTTACAACTCGACTATATACCAAGTAAGAGATGGTGTGAAAGGTTGGGCTGTTCAGACCGTAACACCGACTCTTAGTCATCACGGATGGAGAAATTGCATTCAAGAATATGACTATGGGTTGTCATCTGCTCACAATAAGGAAGCCGAAAAACCTAAACAAATGGCAGAACGGCTTATTTTGAAAGAATGGGGAGCAAAATGGGCAGAAGACAAGAAATTTGTTTATTACCTATACAGCGGGACTAACAATTACATGGATGTGTTATATGTCTATTGGAAATACAAAAACGAACCTAATATAATCGACTAAATAATTATGCTAACATCCGTGTTTAAGAATTGTCGACCGAATGTTATAAACTTATATTCATTAACAATTTAAAATTTAAAAACTATGGTAACGGAATTAAAAAATGCAACGATTGACAAATTGCAAATTGAAACGATCACAATGCAAGACCAACGCCAGCGTACTTTAATGAAGGCGGAGTGTAAAGTGAACGGCAGTAATGGTGTAGAATGTCACGGCTTTGAGATTTTGGGACAGGACAGCGTTCAGCAACTCAATCTCAAAGAGGGTCAAACCTACAACGTAAAGTGCATCCTGAAAGGTCGCTATTGGGGTGGTCGTTACACCTATTCGCTGCAAGCGCTTAGCGCAGAACTTGTCGAACAAAAGCAGGAGGGCGCACAGGCGTTTTAATGTATGGAAACAATCAACATTAAAGGCAAAAAGTATGTAACCGTGAATGAACGTTTAAAAGCGTTCAGAACGGAGAGTGCATACGCCGGATGGACTCTAAAAACCATCGCTCACGAACTGACCAACGATGTAGCTGTGTTTGAAGCACAAATCATCAACAAAGACGGTCGGATTATCGCAAACGGATTTGCGCGTGAGGTACGCACGCAAGCCGGCTCAATGGTAAACGCAACATCTTTCGTTGAAAATTGCGAGACATCCGCATGGGGTCGTGCTCTCGGTAACCTCGGAATAGGTATTGACGAGGCGATTTGCAGCGCGCAAGAATTGCTTGTGGCAGTCGGAATGGAAAAATCCGCTCCTGCGGCACCAATTACGCAAAAGGGTAATGTTATACGTCCTGCAACCGAAGAAGCCGCCAAAACGCAAGAAAACACGCAAAGTGACGATTATACAGGCGTGCTCGCTGATATGCAGTCTATCGAGGACTATAACAACTTAATCGGACTTATGCGGAGCGACCGCGTACAGAAAAGCCCGTATAAGGAAGCTCTTTTAAGAGCCGGTCATAATTACGCACATTTGAAAGGGTGGGAATAATGGCAAAGTTGACAAACATAAAAGTGTATGATCGTATTTTGGCAGGTGCATCGCTGGTCTCTGTATCGGCGGTGCAGATGCCTGCCCTCAAAGCGTGGCTTTTCTATCATGGGTACACGTGGAAGACGAACCGAAACGGAAATGTAATTAACGTCATGATCTCGAAAAAATGAGCGAGTCGCGCACATATATCCCGTACGTCCCTGACGACCTTGTAAAGGCATTAGATCCTCTCGCGGCGTTACTTGCTTGTAAATTAGGTACTTTTGCCGACGAAAAAGGTGCAGTTTGTGTATCTTTTGCGTACCTTGCAGAAATGTGGGGTGTGGATAAAAGGCAGATAATAAAGGCGGCTGATAAATTAAGCGCCTTGCAAATTTGGCACTACCAAAAACACCATGGAAGGGGACTTGTAACGGAGTGGCAAAAAGGTACAAATTTTGCACCTTTTGTGACCTTGGAAAAGGTACAAAATTTGCAAAAAAAAGGTACAAATTTTGCACCTAATAATAAAGATTATAAAAAAGATAGATTAATCAGCGCACGTGCGTGCGCGAAATCAATCAATCAAAATTTAAGTTTAACTAACGCAGGGGAGACCCCTGCAACCCACGACAATATGGACGAGTTTGAGCAATTTTGGAAAGCCTTTTTCTTCGGTAAATATGCGAAAGCCGAAAATGACCAAAGCGCGTACAAAGACCGAGCACACGCCGTTTGGAACCTCATGCCGGATGAAAAGCGGAGTAGATGTCTTGCGGATATTAAGCAAGGCAAGAGGTATGATCGGACAGAGTACATCCTATGGTACTTGCAACATTATTCTATTCCGTTGCCGATTTGGTATGCAGGCGATCCGGAACTGACGCCACAAATGGTCAGTAATTTAATAGTCGTCAAGTTTAGAGGACAAGTCGCATACATACGACACGAAGACAAAGATGAATGGATAAAAAAAGGAGTAAAATTATTTAATTAAAATCAACAAACAATTATGAAAACTTTACAAAGCGATTTAACAACTCCGGAACAGTCAAAGAGACTGTTGGAGTTAGGAGTTCCGGCTGAAAGCGCAAATTACTACTATCAAGACTACGGGAGTATTCCTATGGTAGTATGGACACTAACACAGCCACGCAATCTAAGAAGAGGTATTTTAAAGCCTTGTTGGTCGGTTGGTCGGCTGATTGAGATATGCTTAAAATGCAGCACACTTGAACAGCGGCAAGTTCGTTTCTTCTGCAATGGAGACGATGACGAATACTCTCTTATTGATTATGTAATAACTGCTTTGGAGAGTGGCGTAATGACAAATCATATGGACTTTTCAAAATTGGAGGACTGATTATGCTGCACGGAAAAAGATACGTCTATTGCAATGAGCAGGATAGAAAGAACGATAAAGTTCAAATAACTACGCATATTAAAGCGAGTTATAGAGTAGAAAAAGCACCCAGTTACTGGCGCGTGCAAGAACTTGGATATTATAGCATATACATACGTCAAGAAAAAGATAAGTATGTAAGAAAAGAGGGAAGGTGCCAAAGAGAAAAGATGTCCGATAGGAGAATAGAAATCCGAGTGCCTGCTTGCGAATTGGAAGCGTTACTCAAAGACGCGAAATTGAGTTATGAAGATAAAGAGTTGTTATAGATAAAACTTGCAAAAAGCAGCAAAAAGCCGCAAAGAACAGCATTACATCCGAAATTATTTGCATATGTCGGCAAAAAGTTGTAACTTTGTACCGAAATTCGTTGAAAGTATGAAAATTGAAGAAATGACACATAAGCCAAATAGATGCCGGCATTCGATGTACACAGGAAAGCATGTCGGAGTGTATTGCGCTATTATAGCCGATTGTGCAAGTGATGACGATTGTAAAAATTGCACGCATTGGCTACCAAGCCAAACGGCTGTAAGCTTCTTTGCCGGAAAACTAACAGGCTCGCACGCAGCAACAATGCTTAGTATATTCACGGAAAGAAAAAAAGAGGGTACGTTTTAAGGTAGGGGACTATTAAGACGTCCGAGGTTGGTTACATTATCCTTTGAGCTCGCCGCGTACCCTCAAATTTGAAGATCTTTGACAAAATGGAGCGAGGGTTGAGAAGTAGGCAAAATCGCATAGGTGTAAGATTGAATGTTTTTATTATATATACGCAATACTCTTTCAACGCTTCTCATATTGCGTAAGAAAAGCCGCCCTCGCTCCTAATTTTTGAGAAACACGATTTATTTGCGTTCTAACGCGACCAAAATCGAAAGACAATAAAATATATATAAAAACAATTTGAACGCACTAAAACGCAAAAACCGCAGAAAATTGACACATGAACACCCGAAACGAAAATAACCTACAATGGTATCACTCCATGACGAACGATCCGTATGAAGAGTACCGAGAGCAGCCGCAGGGTTGTGGAACGTTCATCGCAGGTGGACTGGCACTGATCGTGTTCTTGGTGCTGGTCATGTGCTCCATGAACTCTTGCAAGTGTCCGGAGTGCCTGACCACCACCGAGACGGAGCGCATCGTCAAAGTCGTAGAACGCGACACCACTATTTTGACGAAAGCGGACTCGGCTAGTATTAAGGCTCTTTTCAAGTGTGACAGCGCGTATAACGTCGTTATGTTTGAGTTGGTATCCATGCAAGGGGAGCGCATCGAAGCGAGCGTAAACGCCACGAAACAGGGCAAGAACCTCGCAATTTCGCTGGACTGCCGGGAAGATTCGCTGGAGCAGGAGATACACTTGCGGGATAGCATCATCTCCACCACAAATAACAACACCACCGTGATCTGGGAGAAATATGTGCCGACATACTACAAGCGCACAAGTGCCGGATTCTGGGTATTACTTGCAATAGTGGTTGCAGTAGCCGGATACAAAATATCAAAAATCATTATTAAAATCAAAAGCGGAGGTTTATTATGAAAGTTCAAATCAGACGTAACGTTTTGACGTTCCAATATGAGGTGCAGACGCGAGAAGACTTACAAGGAACATGGACGACCAAGAAAGGTTTTAAAACGCGCGCAGAAGCCGAGCAATACGCGAAGACGCTCGAAAGCAAAGTGACTGACACAAAGCCCAAACGTCAAAAGAAAACAAAATAGAGGTGCTACTATTAAAAAGAGCATGGCGATCTTTAAAATAACACCAAAAATACAAAACTTTTTACTAACAATTTAACGGGTGCAAAGGACACCCATGTTTAATTACTTTCGAAGTTGAAGTATCGCTCCGTTTGGAGTGGTGTCGGCACAAAAAGAGTTGTATAATCGGTATTGAGCTTTTGCACGAAATCAAAATACGGATGGTACGTTAGTAAAAGGGAGTTTATGGAGTACGACAAAGAAACGTACAATATAGCTCTATTGGAGGTGGGTAAAATGAACATTATATCATTTAGTCGAAGCACTCTGACGCCGAGATGGATAGGAGTGCGCACAGGCAGAAAGGATCGATAAAATTGGACGATAGGAAATAAGTACGGAGCTATACTGCATCGCATTCCATCCGTACGAAAAGCGTCGGACTCCAAGTTGCGAGAGTTACGCAACCTGCCTACAACAGAGCGAGCGATAAACCGACAGAAGAGGTCGGAGGGCATAGAAAGTGCAGGGTGGTAGACTGCATCGCAACACAGCCGTCTGGGACTCGCCGCTCGCTCTTATTTTTACAAGGCGCACAGGCGCACGGAGTAAGTATCAACACACTAACAACATGCTACAAAAAGGCAATACATATGGCGCGCGGTTCGGTAAAGATATAGACCCCCGAGAAGCACAGGCGAAAGGCGCAGAAGCAAAGCGGCTCAAAAAGAGCAGGCGTGAAGCTATTTTAAAAGCTATCAAAGATCAACCCCTCACAGCTGACCTTGCGGCTACTACTGACGCCCTTTTGCTCAATGCCACCAATGCCGAGCTCAAAGCAATATCCACCAACGAAGACCTGCCGACTGACGTTCGCAGGCGTGCTCGTTTGTTACTTGGTAATGATGACGAACTCGCAATGAAAACGGCTGAGGTAATGCGCAACAGGGCTTTCGGCAAACCGATACAAGCGGTTGCAGTTGAGAACACAACACCACCGCCGCCAAGCACGATTATCAAAACATATACTGAGTAATGGAAAGTGTCGGACAGATATTAGACTTTTTGCTCGATCGTACCGAAAAAGGCGAAAGCCCGATCGGTTTGTATGGGGCACGCCGTTGCTCTAAGACGTGGACAATATCGCAGTTTTTACTCATGCGTGCTTTTGATTTTGGAGAGCGCATTATCTTTGCTTCAATGACCGAAACGCAAGGAGACGCAGGAGCGTATGAGGACTGCAAAAATATCATAGCCGACAACCATGCTTGGACTCCACATTTTGACATCCAAAAGAGCCCGAGACGTATATCATGCACGTTCTTGCGCAATGGTCACAGAGGTACGGCTATATTCCGTTCGTTCAAGGATGCAGACACGG
>JAXJTE010000095.1:0-20391 GCA_036309765.1 Caryophanon sp.
ACAATTCTTTCAAGTAACTATGTGAAGTGACGATGGCAAAGAGGTCACACCTGTTCCCATACCGAACACAGCAGTTAAGCTCTTTAGCGCCGATGGTAGTTGGGGGTTTCCCCCTGTGAGAGTAGGACGTTGCTTCGCAAAAAACGAGATACGAATTAAATTCGTATCTCGTTTTTCTTTTTTAAAAATTTATTGAATTAACGATAAATAATCGCAGCTAAATCCTTTTAATAAGGGTTTAGCTGTTATTTTGTATACAGACATATAATTAACTTTTATAATGGAGTGAACTGTGATAAGTAAAACGACATGTAAAAGAAAAAAATCAGAAAAGTGAAAAATGAGAATACTCTTTTTATTCGAAGTTTCTTGACAGTAGACGCTCCCATTGATAATCTTAACAATAATATTCTTTAAATAGGAGGAATTTTTCGAAATGTGGGAAACAAAATTTGCTAAAGAGGGTTTAACATTTGATGATGTGTTATTAGTACCAGCACATTCTGAGGTATTACCAAAAGAGGTTGATTTATCAGTACAGTTAACACGAAAAATTAAGTTAAACATTCCAATGATCAGCGCAGGTATGGACACAGTAACTGAAGCAAAAATGGCGATTGCAATGGCGCGTCAAGGTGGTTTAGGGATTGTCCACAAAAACATGAGCATTGAGCAGCAAGCAGAGGAAGTTGAAAAAGTTAAACGTTCTGAAAACGGTGTTATTACAAATCCATTTTTTTTAACGCCAGAACATCAAGTGTTTGATGCAGAACATTTAATGGGTAAATACCGCATTTCGGGTGTTCCAATCGTAAACTCAATGGAGGAGCAAACTTTAGTCGGGATTATTACAAACCGTGACTTACGCTTCATTGAAGATTATTCTTTAAAAATTGATGATGTAATGACGAAGGAAGATTTAATTACAGCTCCAGAAGGTACGACGTTAGAAGAAGCTGAAAAATTACTTCAAAAGCATAAAATTGAAAAGTTACCAATCGTGGATGCGAACGGTAAGTTAACAGGTTTAATTACAATTAAAGATATCGAAAAAGTAATCGAGTTCCCGAACGCAGCGAAGGATGATCATGGTCGTC
Source organism: Caryophanon sp. (assembly GCA_036309765.1). Lineage (GTDB taxonomy): Bacteria > Bacillota > Bacilli > Bacillales_A > Planococcaceae > Caryophanon. The sequence goes on from JAXJTE010000095.1 coordinate 1,098, forward strand.
TTTTAGTTGGTGCAGCTGTTGGTGTATCAAAAGACACAATGCCTCGTATTGCAAAGCTTGTGGAAGCACAAGTAGATATTATTGTAATCGATACAGCTCATGGGCATTCACAAGGTGTATTAAACACAATTAAAGACATCCGTGCTGCATACCCAGAGTTATCAATCATTGCGGGTAACGTTGCAACTGCAGATGGCGCACGCGCTTTATATGAAGCTGGTGCAGACGTAGTAAAAGTTGGTATTGGTCCAGGTTCGATTTGTACGACACGTGTAGTTGCAGGTGTTGGTGTACCTCAAATTACGGCGATATACGATGCAGCAAGCGTTGCGCGTGAATTAGGCAAAACGATCATTGCTGATGGTGGTATTAAGTACTCTGGCGATATCGTAAAAGCTTTAGCAGCTGGTGGACATGTTGTAATGTTAGGTTCATTACTTGCAGGAACTTCTGAATCACCTGGTGACACAGAAATCTTCCAAGGTCGTCGCTTCAAAGTTTACCGTGGTATGGGTTCTCTAGGCGCAATGGAAAAAGGTTCAAAAGACCGTTACTTCCAAGAAGATGCGAAAAAATTAGTTCCAGAAGGTATTGAAGGTCGTCTTCCTTACAAAGGGCCTTTAGCAGATACAATCCACCAATTAGTTGGCGGTGTGCGTGCTGGTATGGGTTACTGTGGCGCAGGAAGCTTAGAGTTCTTACGTGAAAACTCTCAGTTCATTCGTATGACTGGTGCAGGCTTACGTGAGTCTCATCCACATGATGTACAAATTACAAAAGAAGCACCAAACTACTCAATGTAATGAAAAGCTGAAGCATTGCATATGTGCCACTACTGGTACATATGCAATGTTTTTTCGTTCAACGAATACTTTCTAATGGAGAGTATGATAAAATGTCTGAAGATGTATATTATAGTTGGAGGTTTAAGCGGTGACGATGAAAAGAGCTCTTATCATATTATTAATGCCGATGCTGTTGTTTAGCGCGATTATGCAGCCTACACAACATGTAAGCGCAGCGACAAACTTAACACTAAACGTGGGTGCTGCGATTTTAATTGATGCCGAAACAGGTAAAATTTTATACGAGCAAAATGCTGATGAAATTGTTGGGATTGCGAGTATTACGAAATTATTAGCAGAGTATATTTTATTAGATGAAATTGCAGCGGGGAAATTGAAATGGGAAGATACGTATGAAATGACACCAAATACGTATGTGCTGTCTCAAAACCGTTTATTAAGTAACGTACCACTTCGAGAAGATGGCACGTATGAGCTTTGGGAGTTATATGAGGCGATGGCGATCTATTCAGCGAACGCGGCGACAGTGGCGATTGCTGAACGAGTAGCAGGTAGCGAAAAAGCATTTTTAGAGTTAATGAACAAAAAGATTGAATCACTTGGTGTGAAAGATTATCAATTCGTGAACGTAACGGGTTTAAATAATGAATATTTAAATGGGAATCACCCTGCTGGTAGTGAGACGGATGAAAACATGATGTCAGCGAAGTCAGTAGCGATGTTGACGTATCATTTACTAAAGAGCCACCCAGAAGTACTTGAAACGGCAAGTGTGCTAGAAAAGACTTTCCGTGAAGGCACATCGGATGCGATTTTAATGCGTAACTGGAACTTAATGCTTCCAGGTAGCACGTACGCATACGAAGGGGTAGACGGCTTAAAAACAGGTACGACAGACTTAGCAGGACATTCATTTGTTGGGACGGCTGAACGTAACGGACGTCGCGTCATTGCGGTCGTGTTAAATGCGAAAGAGGAAGATGGTAGCGTAGAGGCACAAACACGTTTTGTGCCAACGAAAAACTTATTTGACTTTGCATTTAATAAAACAGCACCAAAGGAAATTTTAAAAGCTGGAGCGACGATTGAAGGCTCAGAGTTTATGCCAGTCGTTAATGGCAAGCAAGAGCAGGTGAAAATCGCAACAGCAGAAGGTATTTCGTTAGTTACGACGGAGGATGCTGTGTATGAGCCAGTTGTGACGTTGAATGCGGAACGTTTAGACGCTACTGTGGAAGAAGGTACAGTTGTCGGGCATGTCGTGATGCAGCGTGTAAATGGCGAGGAATACGGCTATGTTGAGGATAAGCCGTTAAAGGTAGACCTAGTAACGACTGAAAGCGTAGAGCGATTAGGTTGGGCTGCATTATTCTTTGCAGGTGTTGGCAGCTTCTATAGCGAAATTTGGGCAGGTTTTAAAGAATTTGCCGCAAAATTATTTTAATGAATAAGAAGGCTGTGATTGAAGTCGATTTTGACTTTGGTCACAGCCTTTTTTTATGCTTATTTTTTCGTGATGTGAAGGGCGTCCATAAGCGCCTGTACAGCTTTTTGTATTTGTGCCTCGTATAAGTCACCAAAACCAAGGAGAAGTGTCGGTGCATCGTTTGTAGCTTGTGTGGATGTGTAGTCGCCCAGTGTGAAAATTTGGATCGCTGCATCGAGTGCACGTTGTTTCAGCTGCTGTTCGGTTTCTTCATGCTGTAAGCGAATTAATAAATGCATACCAGCACGTTCACCGAATACTTCAACTTGCGGTGCGTATTGCTGTAGCTCCTCAATGAGTAAGTCGTGCTTTTTGCGGTAAATAGTACGCATACGGTTTAAATGTTTGGCGAAATGACCATCGCGCATGAAGTTTGCTAAAATGTGCTGATCGAAGCGTGGTACAGTCGAACTGTAATAATTAAAGACGTTACGATACGTTGGTACGAGCTGTGGCGGTAAAACGACGTACGCGACACGCAGCGACGGCATGAGCGATTTTGTGAATGTACTCATATAAATGACTTTATTATTTTGGTCTAATCCACAAAGGGCGGCAATTGGTTTACCGATATAACGAAACTCACTATCGTAATCGTCTTCAATAATATAGCGCGCGTCACATTCGTTTGCCCATTTTAAAAGCTTCGCACGGCGCTTTACCGATAAAACGGCACCGGTCGGGAATTGATGCGACGGTGTGACGTATACGACGTTCGCATTCGTTTGTGCTAGCTCATCGACACGTAGCCCGTCTTCGTCGATGCTGACAGGAATGACGTCTTGTAAGTGAATGCGGGGGATCGCAGAGTAGCCAGGATTTTCAACGGCGAATTGTGCATCGTCGCCAAGTAAGCGCATAATGATTGGCAGCAATTGCTCGGTGCCAGAACCGATAACGATTTGTGCTGCATCACATTTAATACCGCGTGACTGATACAAGTAATGAGCAATTTCGGTGCGCAGTGCTAGCTCACCTTGTGGATCACCGAGCGATAATAGCTCTTTTGACGATTCGTCGAAAATATCTTTTGCGTATTTGCGCCATGTTGAAAATGGGAAATGCTCGCTGTCGACTTTACCAGGATGAAATGAGTAACGCCATGCTGGTGGAGCTTCCGTTTGTAGTGGCGCGGTCGTTGGCTTGTCGATAAGTGGCATGCTTTCTAAATCTTCGACGAAAAAGCCGACGCGTGGTTTAGTGCTAATGTAACCTTCTGCGAGCAGTTGACCGTACGCAAGCTCGACGGTCGTTTGGCTAATCGCTAAAAATTGGGCGAGCTTTCGTTTGGATGGAAGTTTCGCACCGATTGGGATATTTGTTTCGATAATCGCTTGCTTAATGGAGGCGTAAAGCTGTTCGTATAATGGGGTTGAGCTATTTTTTTTCAGCTCGAATAAAAGCATGTCCATCGAATCCCTCCTTCGTACTGAGTGTAGCATATGTGAAATGATTGGAAAAAGGGAAAACTTGCTTGTTAGTTCTTGCAAAACGACATTGAATGTTGTACAGTATGGTTAAATTTTAATAATTCATTACGATGATAGGAAGTAGTAGCAAGCACGTTTTTTTTAGAGAGTCAGCGGGTGGTGGAAGCTGATAAAAGCACTTGTGAATCCGTCCTTGAGTAGCGGTATCGAAATAATAGTAGATACATGCCGGTTGAAAAGCCGTTATTCAATAGAAGAGGTTTTGGCATTCGTGTCGAAACAATTAGGGTGGCAACGCGGGTAGCTCTCGTCCCTTTTTTGGGATGGGGGCTTTTTTGTATTTTTCTATTTTTATATAGTAAAATAAGTTAGTTGATATTATCGTAAAATATTTTTGAGGAGGATGAAAAATTATGTTAGATATTAAACGCGTACGAGATAATTATGAAGAAGTAAAACGAGTGTTATTAACACGTAATGAAGATTTAGGGAACTTCGATCAATTTGAGGAGCTAGATGCACGCCGTCGTGAGTTAATCGCGAAAACGGAAGTGCTAAAAGCAGAGCGTAACAAAGTGTCTGAGCAAATTTCAGTGATGAAGCGCAACAAGGAAGACGCAACAGAAGTGATTACACGTATGCGTCAAGTAGGCGATGAAATTAAAGCGTTAGATGCAGAGTTAAATGAAGTAGAAGACAAGTTTAAATATATGATGATGCGCTTACCAAACATTCCGCATGAGTCTGTGCCAGTTGGGGACGACGAAGATGCAAACGTTGAAGAATATACGTGGGGTGAGCTACCACAGTTTGATTTCGAAGTGCAAGCACACTGGGATTTAGTAGCGAACTTAAACATTGTAGACTTTGAGCGTGGGGCGAAAGTTGCGGGAAGCCGCTTCTTATTTTACAAAGGGTTAGGTGCGCGTTTAGAGCGTGCGTTAATTAACTTTATGATGGACTTACATTCAGATCACCACGGCTATACAGAAATGTTACCGCCGCAAATTGTTAACCGCGAATCATTAACGGGTACAGGACAATTACCGAAGTTTGAAGAGGACGTATTTAAGCTAGTGCGTGATGAAGATGAAATGGACTTTTTCTTAATTCCAACAGCAGAAGTACCAGTAACGAACTATTACCGCGATGAGATTTTATCAGTGGAGCAGCTGCCACAAGCGTTTACAGCGTATTCTGCCAACTTCCGTTCAGAAGCGGGCTCAGCAGGTCGTGACACGCGTGGTTTAATTCGTCAGCACCAGTTTAATAAAGTGGAGCTTGTGCGTTTTGTAAAGCCAGAAGAGTCTTATGAGCAGCTTGAATTATTAACAGGGCATGCAGAAAAGGTGCTTCAATTACTTGAATTACCGTACCGTCGTTTAAAAATGTGTACAGCAGATTTAGGCTTTACGGCTGCGAAGAAGTACGACTTAGAAGTATGGATTCCGGCGCAAAATGTGTACCGTGAAATTTCTTCTTGTTCAAACTTCGAGGATTTCCAAGCTCGTCGTGCCAACATTCGTTTCCGTCGTGAGCCAAATGGTAAGCCAGAGTATGTACACACGTTAAACGGTTCAGGTTTAGCGATCGGTCGTACAGTAGCAGCGATTATTGAAAACTATCAGCAAGCAGACGGTAGCGTAAAAGTACCAGCAGCGTTAGTGCCATATATGGGCGGCGTAGAAGTCATTACGGCAAAATAATTATAGTAGAAAAAGGCGATCTCGCATGCGAGGTGGTCTTTTTCGTCCAAGCGAGGGATGACAATGCAAATTAGTATATTTCGAAAAGTACCAGATGAGTATGTGACGCAATTACAGCGTGTGCACGAGGCGGTATTAGGGGACGAATTGGCAGAGGATGGCTTGTATGATTTACCGAACATGTTAGTATTGTTAGCGATTGAGGATGGTCGCGTCGTTGGCTTTAAAATTGGTTACGATATCGAAGACCGCGTGTTTTATAGTTGGATTGGTGGCGTCGATCCGACATTTCGACGTAACGGTATTGCGATGCAGCTAATCGAGCGGCAGCACGAGGAATTAAAGCAGCTTGGTTATACGGCGGTGCGTACGTATTCGCGCAATGAATTGAAGGAAATGCTTATTGTGAACTTGAAGGCAGGTTTTGATATTGTCGATACGTTTACGGACCATAAAGGGCGGCATAAAATTATGTTAGAGAAGTGCTTGTAAAATAAAAGCGTGTGCGAAAGGTTATAATACATTTCGCACACGTTTTTTTGTGTATGTTTCGGTCATCATTCCAAGCTAGGATTGACACATGAAAGTTGCTTGAAGCAAGAGGCGGACTCCTGCGGGAAAAGCGTGAGCGTGAGACTACAGGCTTACGCCACGCCCGCGGAAAGCCTGCCTCGATGTGGAAAGCAATTCTAAGCTGTAGCGAAGAGTCTTATTGTTGTTGCTTCCTCGCAAGCTTTTCCTCTTTTTTTCGCGCACGCAGCTCACGGAAAAATTCAGTTAAAATGTTACCGCATTCATCGACGAGTACACCTTCTACGACATGGCATTCGTGGTTGAAGCGTGAATCGTTTAACAGGCGATAGAGCGAATCGACGCAGCCTGCTTTGATGTCGCGTGCACCGTAGACGACTGTTGGAATGCGGGATTGTAAAATAGCACCGGCACACATCGGGCATGGCTCAAGCGTCACGTACAGCGTCGTTTCTTCTAGTCGCCAGCTGCCAATGACGTCACATGCTTGCTCAATTGCCATCAGTTCAGCATGCGTTGTGGCGCTTTGTGTCGTCTCGCGTAAGTTGTGGGCGCGTGCAATCACTTCGCCTTTATAGACGATGACAGCGCCGATTGGAACTTCGCCGAGTGCGTATGCTTTTTGGGCTTCTTGTAGTGCTTGTTGCATAAAAATTTGATGTTCGTTCATAATTTACACCTCGTATTTGTTTAAATTGTATTATGTGCATGTTTGGTCAACGAATTAAAATTTCATAAAAGTAGTTACTGTTTTTCATGTAGTGGCTATGTTAGAATTAAAGGCATTGACTAAATCAAGGTAAAGGAGGACTTCTTGTGACGGTTCCGTTTGTTACAGTAGAAGGTCCAATTGGTGTCGGTAAAACATCGTTATCAAGCATTGTTTCCGAAACATTACAGTACCATTTGCTAAAAGAAATTGTAGACGAAAATCCGTTTTTAGGGAAATTTTACGACAACATTGAGGAATGGAGCTTTCAAACAGAAATGTTCTTCCTTTGTAATCGTTATAAGCAGCTAACGGACATTCATTCTATTTTAGATCAGCAGCGCCCAGTCGTTGCCGATTATCATATTTTTAAAAACTTAATTTTTGCAAAGCGCACACTGAAGCCATCTGAATATGTGAAGTACGAAGCCATTTACAACATTTTAACCGCAGATATGCCGGTGCCGAATGTTGTTATTTATTTGTATGCGAGTGTGGACACGCTAATGCAGCGTATCGCGATGCGCGGGCGTGAATTTGAGCGACTTATTGCGCGTGATTATATGGAGCAGCTTGTGAGCGACTATCATATTTTCATTGAGCAGTTTGAGCAGCAGCATCCTGAAATTCCGGTCATTCGCGTGAACGGAGACGACTATGATTTTGTGAAAAACTCGAACGATTTACAGCAAGTGATGGCGATTATCGCTGACACGTTAAACAAAAGGAGCATTACGCAACAATGAATTTACGAGATAAATATAATATTCCGGCGAACGCAGTCATTACAATTGCAGGAACGGTCGGTGTCGGCAAATCGACAATGACAAAGGCGTTAGCAGAGGCGTTAAACTTCCGCACGTCGTATGAAAAAGTAGACGCCAACCCGTACTTAGATAAGTTTTATGATGATTTTGAGAAATGGAGCTTCCATTTACAAGTGTACTTTTTAGCAGAGCGCTTCAAGGAGCAAAAACGCATTTTCGAGTATGGTGGTGGTTTCATTCAAGACCGCTCGATTTATGAGGATACAGGAATTTTTGCGAAAATGCATTTTGATAAAGGCACGATGGACCCGACTGATTATGAGACATATACGAATTTGTTTGAAGCGATGGTCATGACACCGTACTTCCCGCACCCGAACTTACTTGTGTATTTAGAAGGTCCGGCTGATGATGTCATCGGGCGCATTCAAGAGCGTGGGCGCGAAATGGAACAGCAAACGCCGCATGATTATTGGTATGAAATGCATGGTCGTTACGAAGATTGGATTAACAACTTTAACTCTTGCCCTGTGTTGCGTTTAGACATTAACGATTACGACTTAATGAAAAATCCAGAGCAAATTGAGCAAATTGTAGAACGCATTGCACATATGATTCAGCTGACAAGTCATTATCAGAAGTTTTAGTAGCTAAGTAATCGCTCTTTCATTTCGGCGGACGCTTTTCGCGGAGGGCGACACGATGTCGGTCACAAAGGCGTTGTCGCAAGGACGCGACGAACTTAGCCTTTGTTCCTTGATTTTCGGCTCGTGCTTTTCCCGCAGAAGTCGCCGCCTACAGTTCAGAGCCATCTTCTAACCTATTGCTTTGCAAGAAAGAGTATAGCAGGTGCTCGATACGTAGTTTGAAATGAAAATATTTTAGCTAGAAGCATAGGAGTTCAATAAAAATGTTAGAGACCTTTCTCTAGCATTTTTTTATTTCCTTCGAGTGCGTATAATAAAAAGAAAAGGGGTGGTTTTATGCATGTAGCAATCTATTGTGGTTCACAAACGGGGAAAAATGAGGCGTACAAGGAAGCGGCAATTGAAATCGGAGGAACGCTTGCGAGTGCAGGGCATGCGATTGTGTACGGTGGTTCGAAAATCGGGTTAATGGGATTAATGGCAGATGCGGCACTTGCACAAGGCGGCGACATTATTGGTGTCATGCCAGAGCATTTACAAAAACGCGAGCTTGCACATAAGCAGTTAACGGAGCTTCATATTGTCGATTCGATGCATACGCGCAAGGCGAAAATGATTGATTTATCGGACGCGCTTTTAGCAATGCCAGGTGGGTGCGGTACGTTAGATGAGTATTTTGAGGCGTTTACGTGGGCGCAAATTGGGCTGCACGACAAGCCGGTTATTTTGTATAACGTCGATGGTTTTTATGATGCGTTAATCGCTCATTTTGAGAAGATGATGAGTGAAGGGTTTATTCGTGAGGAGCAGCACGAGTTATTTCATGTCGTGACGACTGCACAGGAACTTGTAGTATTGTTGAAACAGTATGAGTGCGTTGTTTAAATGAAAACAGGCAAAGGGAAAGTGTTACGCTTCCTTTTGCCTGTTTTGTTATGTGAAATACAGCAATAAAAAAATAGGCACAGCAAGCAGTAGCATTAAGCCGAGGCTCCAGACGACTTGCTGTGTGGCGTTCATATTTTTCGGGCGAATCGTGTATTGATCGTATAGCTTTTGCATTGCTTTTTGTTCTTTTCGATAAAGCATGCCTTGAAATTCCTCAAAGTCTGGTAAAAAGTTTTGTGGTGGAATGGGGGAGAAGCGTAATGCACGCACTTCCTCGGTCACATCTTCACCGTCTAAAAAGTAATACAGTGTCGGAGCGAACCCGCCTTGTGTTTCGGCTTTTACGGTATAGCTCCCACGTTTAATCGAATACGTTGCAACGTTTTGGTTGTCGACATGTTGAATGACTAGCTTGTTTTTGATCATGTGCATACCTCGTTTCCTTGTAACGATTTTCTTTAAGTATAGCAAGTTGACTAGTTGCAAGGAAGCGATGAGTGATTATAACGAATCAAAAAAATGATGATGCGCCGTTTTAGAAAGATGAAGCGGTCGTTTTGCTCGTTCACTCGATGGTATGTGCGACGAAAAGCAGTAGGCAAAGGACGGAATGTTTTTTATCATTAACTGTATACATAAGAAGGGGTGAGAGCATGTTAGAACGTTTAGCAAAATTACCGACAACCGCGTTATCTGATGCAACAGGAGGATATACGAACGTCGCAGCAACGATTAAACCACTAGCATCACATTTTAAAGTAGCAGGTCGTGTGTTAACAGTCCGCTTACCAGATGGGGAAAATGGTGCGGTGCTTGAGGCGATTAGTCAAGCAGAGCGCGGCGATGTGTTAGTCATTGATGCAAAGGGGAATACGAACCGCGCAGTAGCAGGCGACTTCGTAATGCAGCTAGCACAAGGTGTTGGCGTACAAGGCTTCGTTGTTGACGGGGTAATCCGCGACAGCTTAGCGGCAATTGATATCGGCTTCCCAGTGTTTTCAAAAGGTACAACGGTAGCAGCTGGCGTGAAAAACGGTACAGGTAAAGTAGGCGTACCAGTAGCAGTTGGTGGCGTGCCAGTGCAAACAGGTGATTACGTAGTCGGTGATGCAGATGGTGTCATCATCATTCCACAAGCAGACATTGAAGCGATCGTTGAAAAGGCAGAGAACAAAGTAGTGAGCGATGAAGCACGTGAGCAAGAAGCACTTCATGATGGTGAGACGTCGATTCGAGCGTATTTACAAAAGGTTGTAAAGTAATTTTTCATCGTATAGCAGATGATAGTAATCGTGGGAATTTGATGACGGAGCGTGTGAAGCGGCGACTCCTAGGGGAAAAGAACGTGCCGAGAGACTTACTTTAGCAAGGCTCGAGCCGTTCCCCCTGGAAAGCGTCCGCGTAACATCGCGAAGTCCAACAGTAAAATAGCAAAAAAGCCATTCGCGAAATGCGAATGGCTTTTTCATTATGCTTTTTGAGTTGTAGGTTGTGCTGATAAGTTTGATAAATATGAATCGTATTTCTCTTGGTCAAAGCGTTTTTCCCACTTCGACATAACGAATACTGATAACGTGTTACCAACAACGTTTACAGCTGTACGAGCCATATCTAAAATACGATCGATACCAGCGATGAACGCAAGACCTTCTAACGGAATACCTACAGAACCTAACGTTGCAAGTAATACAACGAATGATACGCCTGGTACACCGGCGATTCCTTTAGACGTAATCATTAATACTAAAATTAATGTGATTTGCTCCATTAGCGATAATTCAATACCGTACATTTGTGCAATGAAGATTGCCGCAATTGCTTGGTATAAAGTTGAACCATCAAGGTTGAATGAATAACCTGTTGGAATAACGAACGATACGATGTCACGTGGACAACCCATCTTTTCTGTTTTTTCCATTAAACGAGGTAATACTGTTTCAGAGCTTGATGTTGAGAATGCTAAAATGAGCTCGTCTTTTACGACTTTGATTAATGTGAAGATATTGATTTTGACAAGTTTTGCTGTAATACCAAGTACAACGACTACGAAGAAAATCATCGCACCGTATACTAATAGGGCGAGCTTACCTAATGGGATGAGCGAGCTTAAACCAAATTTTGAAACCGTTACGGCGATTAAACCGAATACCCCGATTGGTGCGAATTTCATTACTAAGTTTGTTACCCAGAACATCGCATCTGCTACACCTTGTGCGACGGCGAGTACTGGCTTACCACGTTCTCCAATGGCTGCAACACCTAAACCGAAGATGACAGAGAAGAAGATGATTGCAAGCATATTACCTGAAGCCATTGCGCTCACAACGTTTGTTGGCACGATGCCGACGATAATATCGAATGGACCACCGTCTTCTTCTACTGCGTGTGCTGTATCAACATATGTCGAAATATCTGTTTGTTGTAATTCGTTCATGTTGATGCCAGCACCTGGTTGGAAAATGTTCGCTGCTAAAATACCGATGACGATTGCAATTGTTGTAATAACCTCGAAGTAAATTAACGTTTTACCACCAAGGCGTCCTAACTGCTTCATGTCGCCAGTACCTGCTACCCCAACGATTAATGTTGATACGATAATCGGCACAACAATCATTTTAATTAAGTTTAAAAAGATTGTACCAAGCGGCTGAAGGTATGTGACAACGTTTTCATTTTGATAGAAAACAGCACCTACGATCACACCGAGTACGAGACCGATTAAAATTTGCCAAGCAAGACTAATTTTAAATTTCTTTTTCACTCGTCGTTCCTCCAAACATTTCTTTTTTGTAATGTAATACAAATTGTAAGGAGGAACGACAAAATCCTACGAAAAGTAATGGAAATTTGATTTAATTTATTTTCGAATGCGCGTCAACGAATAAAACTTGAACGAATTTTTTCGTATTGACCTTCACTTTTTGTTCTTTGCCTTCACGTATTTGTGTCATGAGCAAGCGAATTTCACTGAAATCGAAGTAACGCGGTGCATAGTATTCGAATTCGGTACTCGTGTAGTCTACAAGACCTAAGTTCGCTAAGTTGACCATCGCAGCTAAAATGGTGCGTCGAATGCGCTGCTCGATCGCCTTACACTCCTTTGAAATGTCGGATTGTGATGGATTGCCTTCCTTTTTACGAATGGCGACTTGCTCGTATAAGTCGCGCAGTGGTGGAAGCGGCGACATTTTATCGTGCGTGCCGTCCAATATGTCCATCATATTTAAAATGTCTTTACTACCGACTTCTCCGATAATGCTTAAATCGTTCAAAATGGACTGCACTTGGTCGCGCAATGTGACACGCTGCACAGGCTGGTGGTGCTGTGCATCGATGCTCGTTAACGATTGGCGAATGACACGCAGCGACGATCGTAAATAAAACTGTTCGTTCATGCGGCGCAGCACCGATTCGACTTCGACTTTATTAATTGGCTTATGAATGAAAAAGTCGATTCCTTGCTCGTATGCCTCGCCGACCATTTGTTTATTAACTACTTGTGAAATCATAACGAACTGCCCTTCGTAATGCGTTTTTTTCAGCTGCTCGACTGTTGAAATGCCGTCAAGTTGTGGCATGAGTAAATCAATGAGTACGATATCTGGCTGAATAAGTGCAATTTGTGCAATTGCATCATGTCCGTTATCCGCTTCTCCAATAACGGTGCCTAAGTTTGTATGCTCAATAATGTGCTGGAGCATTTTTCGTGTTGCTCGGTCGTCATCGACAATAAAATAGCGCATAATTACCCTTCTTTCCTTATATAAATCCATGTCTGTTGATTAGCCATTCGACTGGCATTTCGCGTATTGCGGCTCGCGTTCCTGGGGCTCGGCTCAAGCCTCCTCGCCGTTTCGTTCCTCACGGCTGTGGGGTCTTGAGGCACGAGCTTTTCCCCAAGGAGTCTCGCCGCAAGCTCCATGCCACTACATTGCTGCCTTCATTTCATTTTTGCTGCTGAAAACAACCGATTCAGCTGTATAAAAGTAGCTAATCAACACGCTTGATATAAATCGTTTTTACTTTGACGACGAATTGCGTGTTACTTGGCGTTGATTGTACATCGATTGTGCCTTCTAATCGTTCGAGTATTTGTTGTACGTGTGATAAGCCAATACCGGTTGCAGCGACACCTTCTGCATTAAACTTCGTCGTGTAGCCGGGCTCAAAAATAATGGCAATCGTTTCGGCTGACATGCCCGGGCCGTCGTCGGTTACGGTGAAGTACGTATATTCCTGCTCGCTATGCACATGTAATGTAATTGTTCCCTGTTGTGCAATCGCTTCAATCGCATTGGACATTAAATTGTTAATGATCGCAAGCAGCGGCGTAATTCGTAACATCGCAAAATTTTCGATGCTCGTTGCTTGAATCGTAATCGTTTTATTAAGTAGCGCGGCATACTGACTATTTGCCGTCGTTACTAAATGCAATACGTCGTTTAACGTATACTCTTGATGTTCTTTGTGTAACAGCAATTTCGAAATGCCGGCGAAAATGCGCTCCGTATCTTTTTTGACTTCATGGATTTGTTGGGCAAGTAGCAATGCTTGCATACTGTGCGCCCGTAAATTTGCTTGCTGTAGCTCGCGATATAACTGATAGCTGTCAGATGTAATTTGCTCAATTTCATTCATCGCTTTTTGAATGTATAACGATTCGACATATAAATTCGAATCCATTTTGAGCATGCTTTCAATTTGCTTTTGCTGCGTATTGATGACGGTCGTGCTGTAAATGCCCATTGTTGTGAACGAGCGGGCAAGTGCGACGACGAGCATGATTAGAAACTGCTGTGAATCAATGAGTGAAACTTGAAGCAACATCATGCTTACGATATGCTCGGTGACATTACTAAAAAAATCAATACATGTCGCAAAAATACCTAGACGAAGCGGACGATGCTGTAGTTGCTCAACTTTTATGACATGTAGCATAATGCCATAGCAAATGTAATACGCGCTGCTCGGTACGTGATGCAGCAATGCTTCATATAATGTGAATTCCGTTGTAAATAAAGATAGTGAAACACGCGACAGTAAGACAAATGCAGCCGTTAAAAGTGACGTTTGGATATATGAACGGCGCTGCACTAATAACAATAACAAAAAGACGACAGGTCCTAATCCGAAGCGTAAGTGACCGTCTTGAAACGGCATCACATATACTTGGCTTAATATCGCAGTTGTTACAGCAATGAAAAGCATCCATAGCAATGTGCGCGGCGTAGTAGAGGTTACTTTAACAGATGGCATATAGCACCTCCTTATTTTTAGACAAAACAAAAAAATCCACTACGTCAATTCGGTAGTGGATGAAAATTCGAAATGGAGGAGGTAGAGGGATTCGAACCCCCGCGCGGTGTTACCCGCCTGTCGGTTTTCAAGACCGATCCCTTCAGCCAGACTTGGGTATACCTCCAAAATATGACGTTGAATACTCTCAACAAAAAATAATTTATCACGGATTTTTATCGACGTCAATCATTTTTATACAAATATTCAGCGCATATAGTTAATGGAAATTAAAAGATTCCTGCTAAAGTGAGTAGCCCAATTAATAGAGCGATGGTGAAAATAGCAGAGAGTATGAAGCGACCTACTGCGGATAGTAATTTACCGACAATGATGAGTAAAACTAAAAAACCAAGTATCATGATGAAATCCATTTTGACATCTCCTTTTTTCTGTATTGTGAAACAAATAGGCTTTTCACCATAACTTATGTTTGCTTTCCACGCCGAGGCAGGCTTTCCGCGGGCATGGCTTGAGCCTGTAGTCTCAAGCTCATGCTTTTCCCGCTGGAGTCCGCCTCTTGTTCCAAGCAACATTCATGTTCAAACGTCAACCCAGCTTACGGTGATGAACCAGCAAATACTCGCTTTTTATGATAACAAACAGATCGACTGTTTTCCTACGAAAATAATTTAAAAGAAAAGTAGTGCCTTTAGTTGCAAAAAGGTGTTGGCATTAGTATACTTATAAATGCCGTGCTAGGTGGGGAGGTAGCGGTGCCCTGTAACTTGCAATCCGCTCTAGCAAGACTGAATTCCTACTTGAGGCTGTCCGTATTGTTTGGTCTGCCTTTTGCACGTAGTGTTGACGACCGGGTCCTGCGCAATGGGACATTACGAACCATGTCAGGTCCGGAAGGAAGCAGCATTAAGTAATCCATCCCATGTGCCGTGGGGTTGCCTGGTTCGAGCTGGCGACAGGAGTAACGCTTATGTGCGGCTGTCAAAAGTAGGTGCACGGTATTAATCGTGAATTTACAGCGTCCATCTTCTAAGATGGGCGCTTTTTTTATTGGTAAAGGAGTCACACGTATGGGACGAATAGAAACTTTTTTACACGTATTGATGTGGAGTTTGCTTGTGATGACGGTGCTACACCAATTTACAGCGAATGAGCCGTCGTTATTTTTGTATGCCAATGCAATCGATATCGTGGTCTTCTTTACGGTATGGATGGTTGCGCTGCCGTTTTATAGACTAGTGAAGCGCACGATGTTTGGCGGTGCGACACCATTATCACGAAAAGGCATCGCGAGCTTTTTAAACGTGGAAGTTGAGCGTGTGCAGCAATGGCATTTGCCAAAAGTGATAAACGGGGGTGACGATGCGCAAGATAAATTGATCGTCATGTGGTCGTATAGCTTTTTGCTGTACTTTGCTGCGATGACCGATGTGCTGCGTGAATTGCTTATGTGGCAGGACGGCGAAATAGAGCAGCAAAAATTTTTAATTGGCTTACTAGCAGTTGGTATTGTGAGCTTTTTGCTGTCTTGGCTATTTCGTCTTCCTAGAAGAAAGGCATAACTTCATATATAATGAACATATTGATTTTAAATAAGAGGGGAGAAAAAATCGTTGACGTATCAAGCATTTTATCGTGTTTACCGACCGCAATCATTCCGTGATATGTCGGGGCAAACACATGTGAAACGAACATTGCAAAATGCTCTCCTAGCGAATAAAACGACACATGCGTATTTATTTTCAGGCCCTCGGGGAACAGGGAAAACGAGTGCAGCGAAAATTTTCGCAAAAGCATTAAGCTGTGAGCAAGCACCAGCAAGCGAGCCATGTAATACGTGTGCGACATGCTTAAGCATTACAGAAGGGTCACATACAGACGTCATCGAGTTTGACGCCGCATCGAATTCACGCGTTGAGGAAATTCGTGACATTATCGAAAAGGTGCGTTTTGCTCCAGCGAGTGCGCGATTCAAAGTGTACATTGTTGACGAGGTGCACATGTTATCAACAAGTGCATTTAACGCATTATTAAAGACGCTTGAGGAACCGCCTGCACATGCGGTATTTATTTTGGCGACGACTGAGCCGCATAAGCTACCAGCGACGATTATTTCACGCTGCCAACGTTTTGATTTTAAACGCCTATCATCACAGGATATTTTAGAGCGCATGCAAGTCGTGCTTGAAGATATTAAATTGCCGTACGATGACACGGCGCTAAAAGTTATTGCACAAGCAGCAGCAGGTGGTATGCGTGATGCACTGAGCTTGCTTGATCAAGTTGTGTCATTTAGCGGCGACAAATTACAGTTAGAAGACGCATTGCTCGTAACGGGATCGATTGGTCAGGACGTTTTTTATGAAATGACGAAGGCGCTACGTGAACAAAACATTGCGTATGTAATGGAGCAGCTCGAAGCACTTGTTGCAGATGGGAAAGACCCGCTGCGATTGTCGGAGGATTTCATTACATTTTTCCGAGACCTGCTTCTAATGCAGTCGGGTGAGGCGCTGTACGATTTAATGGAGCTTATTACGCCGCAGCCAAAATTTGAGGAGCTTGCGAAGTCGTTTGCGCAAGATACGCTTTATCATTACATTGATGTATTAGCGAAAACACAGCAGGAAATGCGCTTTTCACATCATACGAAAATTTATTTAGAGACGGCTTTACTGAAAATGGCACACACACCACAAGCAGCGGCACAAACGCAGGCCACTGCCATTGATCCGCTGCTAAATGATAAAGTCAGTCGCCTAGAGCAACAAGTGATGCAGTTAATGCAGCAGCTTGAGCGTGGCGGTAGCGCGAAGCCCGTACAGCAAGCGCAACCTCGTCAAAAAGCGGGTGGCAACACGTATAAAGCACCGGTCGGACGCATTACAGAAGTGTTAAAGGATGCAACGAAGGACAACATTCAGCAAATTAAAAATAGTTGGGCGCAGCTGATGCAGCAGCTTCAAAAATCACAGGCGGCACTTTTAGCGGATGCGGAACCAGTAGCGGCATCAACAAGTGCTTTTGTGGTAAAATTCAAGTATGATATACATTGTCAAATGGTCGCAGATAACTACCCGTTCGTTGCCACGATGACGCAGCAAATTGCGGCGTTAACGGGCTTGAACGTGGAAATGCTTTGTATTCCAAATGATCAATGGCTAACGGTTCGTGAAGCATTCATTCGTGACCACGGCTTAAATAAAAAGCCAGAGCATCCTCAGCAAGACGAGCCAAAACAGCCGTACATTGAGGATGACACGAAAATTGCATCGCAGGAACCACATATTGTAGAGGCAGAAAATTTATTTGGACGAGATTTCGTTGAAGTAGTAGACGACTAATTTAAATTGAAGGAGGAATTTTACATGCGTGGAATGGGTAATATGCAAGGTATGATGAAGAAAATGCAAAAAATGCAAAAAGAAATGGTGGATGCGCAAAATGCGTTAAATGAGCAGGAGTTTGAAGGTGTTGCTGGCGGTGGTATGGTAACAGTGAAAATGAACGGCGAGCGTAAAGTGTTAGACATCATTTTAGATGAGTCAGTTGTGGACCCAGAAGATATCGAAATGTTACAAGACTTAATTGTCATTGCAACAAACGATGCACTGAAAAAAGTAGAAGATACAACTGCAGCAACGATGGGTAAATTCACACAAGGTATGAACTTACCGTTTTAATAAACACACTGTATAGTCGAGGTTTTTGCCTCGGCTATACGACTGTGTATATAGAAAAGGAGGATGCACGATGCATTATCCAGAACCAATATCGAAGCTCATTGATAGTTTCATGAAGTTACCAGGTATCGGACCAAAGACAGCGGCACGCCTAGCATTTCATGTATTAACGATGAAGGAAGACACGGTACTTTCGTTTTCAAAGGCATTAGTCGATGCGAAACGCAATTTAGGTTACTGTTCAAAGTGTGGGCATATTACAGACATTGATCCATGTCACATTTGTTCAGATAAATCGCGTGACGGCACGATGATTTGCGTCGTACAAGATACGAAGGACGTTATCGCACTTGAAAAAATGCGCGATTATAACGGTCTTTATCACGTACTGCACGGGGCGATTTCACCGATGGACGGCATTGGCCCAGAAGATATTAACGTTTCATCACTTTTAGTACGCTTGCAGGATGAAACAGTGCAGGAGCTTATTTTAGCAACGAACCCAACGATTGAGGGCGAGGCAACAGCGATGTACATTTCACGACTTGTAAAGCCATCAGGTATTCGGACGACGCGTATTGCGCATGGTTTACCAGTCGGTGGCGATTTAGAATACGCAGACGAAGTAACGTTATCAAGAGCGTTAGAAGGTAGACGCGAACTATAAGGGGGAAGCACAAATGTTTTTCCGTAAACCAAAGTTAAAAAAACTAAAAAAAGAATATGATGACGAACTCGTAAAACTCATCAAATCAACAAAGGAAGATTTCGAGCAGTCAAAGGTGCTGGCTGAGTTACTTGATGATTTCGATGACGACTTACTCGCACGCGTAAAAATCGCTGAAAGTCTTCATTTCTATTTATTTAAAGAAGCACGTTATCGAAAAGTGTTATTAAAGTAGTAGGATTTCCATGACCCTGCTGCTTTTTTTATGCTTTTGAACGAATGACTATGTTTCTTTGTTATTTACATTTATATAGAAGGAACAGATGTTTTTTTAAAATGAGATAAAAAAATTTAAAAAAGTGTTGACCTTTTTAGGTAATGAATGTAATATAAAGAAGCTGTCGCAAACGAATAACTTTGCTTCAGAGCTTGAAAAAAGAAATTAAAAAAGTTATTGACACTAACTAAAACGTTATGTTAATATAAAGAAGTCGCTAAGGTGACTTACGACATGAACCTTGAAAACTGAACAACAAACGTTGATGAAACATAGCTAGTTTAACTAGCAAACAATTTGGACATCATAATTGGTGCCAGCAACATTTTAGTTTCGACTAAAATGACAATTTGAGCTCAACTCGAATTCTACTTTTATGGAGAGTTTGATCCTGGCTCAGGACGAACGCTGGCGGCGTGCCTAATACATGCAAGTCGAGCG
>JAXJTE010000096.1:0-28948 GCA_036309765.1 Caryophanon sp.
CGCTCGACTTGCATGTATTAGGCACGCCGCCAGCGTTCGTCCTGAGCCAGGATCAAACTCTCCATAAAAGTAGAATTCGAGTTGAGCTCAAATTGTCATTTTAGTCGAAACTAAAATGTTGCTGGCACCAATTATGATGTCAAAAATTGTTTGCTAGTTAAACTAGCTATGTTTCATCAACGTTTGTTGTTCAGTTTTCAAGGTTCATATCGTCTGTATTTGCGACTTCTTATAATTTAACATCGTTACGTTTCAGCGTCAAGCATTTTCTCAAAAAAACTTTTTCAGCTAATTTTGTAAATGTTTTATGTCGTTCGCATATCAGCGACAACCCTTATATTAAAGGTTCTTGCACCATACGTCAACTGTTTTTATGAAAAAAACTCGCTTATGTAAAAGAAATAATATTATGACTATAATAGTATTTTAGTTATTTATGTTTCCTTTATATAAGAAGAAAGGTCAACAAGCTCTTTTTGCATCATAACAAAATGGAAAGCCGAACTACGTGCATTCGGCTTTGTGAAAAAATTATTGTTTTCCAACTTTGTAATAACGGTGAAAAATCATTTCATTTTTTGACATGACCGCTTCGACTTCAATGTACTCACGCTCGACTAAGTACTCGATAAATACTTCGAGGTCTTTAGAATAATTGCTTAGCTCTTTGTGTTCGTGTAGTTGTTGAATGGTCCAAGCGTCTTGTTCCTTCATAACAGATAAGATGTGTTGTGCGCCATCTGCTGTGCGTGAAT
Source organism: Caryophanon sp. (assembly GCA_036309765.1). Classification (GTDB taxonomy): domain Bacteria; phylum Bacillota; class Bacilli; order Bacillales_A; family Planococcaceae; genus Caryophanon. The sequence continues at coordinate 756 of JAXJTE010000096.1, forward strand.
GAATCATAAACTCGCTCGCTAAAAACAATAGCTCTAAACGTTTATCAATTGGTTCTTCACTTAAAATAAGCTCCTCGTATAGCTTGTAAATAGCTGGCTCTAATCGTTTTACCTGCGCCCACACAGTCACTTCTGGATATAGACCACTATCGATAACAGATAGACGCGCTAAATGATGCAATGAATCGACAACATGGCTATACGCATCTAAATAGTTCTTTTGCTCAAACAGCTCTTTTCCTTCTATATAACGTCGAACGAGCAGCGCAAATTGAATACCTGTTTTAATTTTGCGTCCATCAAATGGAAAAGCTTTTAATTCCATCTTTAACGTATGTAAAAATTCGTTGCGATCAAATAGCACTTTGCCGTTAAATAACCAATCGACGAGACGACGATGCGAGCCGATAAGTAGCCATTTGCGCAATTGCTTTTCCGTAATCGTGTGCATAACTGCCTTTTGATGATCGAATGTATAGTGCTTCGTCATCATCGCCTTTTCTGCATCCTTTACGATGACGAGCAATACTTTGTCAAACGTATCTGTAACATTCGTTTCGTTTTGCTTTTTGTCTACTAAAATAATGCCGAGCGTTGCCGTGTTGCTTGCACGCTCTTGATAAATCGGACGTAATACGTGTTCCACTTTAGCTCCCCCTTACACTAATCTTTGCTTTGCCAGATGTTAGTTGTTGCACGCTAAATAGCGGACGACTATTAGTATATCTTTTATTTCGACATGTTTTATAAAAATCCTCTTTGTTAGGCGAACGTTTTGCACTCGGCGTGTCGTATAGTACAATAAAATGAACAAAGGGGGCGGCACAATGAAGAAATATTCAAGCAAAATCAACAAAATACGGTCATTTGCGCTATCGCTTATTTTTATCGGTTTCGTCGTAATGTATGGTGGCATCTTCTTTAAAAACAATCCGTGGCTCGTACTCATCTTTATGTCACTCGGTCTTTTGTGCATTTTTGCAAGCACGGCTGTGTACGTTTGGATCGGTATGCTGTCGACAAAAGCGGTCGTCATCGAATGTCCAAGTTGCGGCAAACATACGAAAATGCTTGGACGTGTCGATATGTGTATGTATTGTAACGAGGCGCTGACGCTCGACCCGGCATTAGAAGGTAAGGAGTTTGACGAGTCATACAATAAACGCGCGCGAACATAACAAAAGGCAGCTGAAAAATTTCAGCTGCCTTTTGTTATTGTGCCTTTGCCGATACACCTTGGCAATTCGGACATGTACCGTAAATCTCCATGCGATGAGAATTTACTTTAAAGCCCGTGACATGTGCTGCAAAATGCTCCACTTCATCAAGCCCTGGATAATGGAAGTCTACAATCGTTCCACAGTCTTCGCAAATCATATGATAATGATCTGTTGCACCGAGTACGAAATCAAATCGACTTGAAGAGTCACCATACGTTAGCTCTTTCACTAAACCGGCTTCGCGGAAAACACGCAAATTGTTGTACACCGTTGCCACACTCATGTTAGGGAACTTGCCTTCAAGCGCTTTATAAATATCGTCTGCTGTAGGATGGATCATCGATTGAATTAAAAACTCCAAAATCGCATGACGTTGTGGTGTAATTCGTACACCTGTACTTTTTAACGTGTCTAACGCATCTTTTAAATGCCCTTCTGACATCGCCATGCACCTACTTTCATTAGAATAGTTATTATTAGTTTATAATCGTTATAATTAGTGTATAAAATGAAAGTAGTATCTGTCAACTTTCGTGTGTTTTTATTATCAATTAGTAACCTTTCTCTAAGTCCACGATATTTTCTAAATTGCGATAGCCTTGCATGAAACGACGTAAGCTCGGTTTAAAAATCGCTAAGCTACGTTCTACATATAAAGAAGAACGGCTTGAAATATGCGGTGAAATGACAACGCCGTCTAGCTGCCATAGCTCGCTCGTCTTTGGTAGTGGCTCCTCATCAAACACATCGAGAACGACATGCGCAATTTGCCCTTCCTTTAACGCCCCAACTAATACGCTCTCTTCGACGATGTTGCTGCGCCCGAAGTTCATGAAGATTGCCGTTTCCTTCATGCAGACGAAATAGTCGTATGAAAATAGTTGATCTGTCTCTGGCGTTTTCGGCAACAGCGACAGCACGATATCTGCTTTCGGTAAATAATCTTTTAACTGTGCAAACGTAATCGTCTCATCCATATATTTTGCGCGTTCGCCTGAGCGATTGCACCCAATTGTCGTCACGTCAAACTTTTGTAGCAAGCGCCCGATTTCGCCGCCGATTGCCCCAGGACCTAAAATGAGTGCAGTGCTGCCGTTTAGCTCATCTTGACGCACGTCTTGGCTCCACTCGCCCTTTTTCTTTTGCTCGTACATCCATGGAATGGCACGCTTTAATGCTAAAATGTGCCCGATGATGGATTCTGCCATCGGTTTTTTATGAATGCCTTTGACGTTTGATACGACGATATCGCGGGCTAAAATGGCGCGGGCTGGCAGCTTCTCAACACCTGCTGATGCGACGAAAATCCACTGAATGTTTGGCGCCTTGTCGAGCAGCTCCTCCGTTACATCTTCCCCGTACGTTAATAAAACGTCCGCCGTTGCGAGCGCCTCCTCATTCACCTCATGTGGAGCGAATGTGAACTGAACGTTTGGAAATGCTGAAACTAACGGCTCACGTAAATCTGGTCGAATAAAAAATGAAGCATATACATGCATGTGAAAACACTCCTTATTGTTGTAAAGTTGATAACACGTCTTGAATGTGACCTTTCACCTTCACTTTGCGCCACTCACCAACGACTTTGCCTTGTGGGTCAATCAAAAACGTCGAACGCTCAATGCCCATATACTCACGCCCATACATTTTCTTTAATACCCACACGCCGTACTGTTCAGACACGGCATGGTCACTATCGACAAGAAGTGAAAACGGCAGCCCGTGCTTAGCGATAAACTTCGTGTGCTTTTTGTCATCATCTGGGCTGACACCTAAAATGACCGCATTGAGTGCCGAAAAATCCTCGTATGCGTCGCGGAAATCACACGCTTCTGTCGTACAGCCAGGCGTTGCGTCCTTCGGGTAAAAATAAAGCACGACGTATTTCCCTCGGTACTGCTCAAGCGATACGTCATCGCCATTCTCATTTAGCAACGTAAATAACGGTGCGTCTTTATGTAATAATTCCATCGCTGTTCCCTCCAGTCTTTCTAATATCGTACCCGACTGCGCTCGTTTCATCAATTTGTTTGGCATAACTTTTCGTTTAGGTCTACAATGAGAATCGAAGTACAAAAACGTTCCCGTTGGAGGTAATTATGAATCATTCAAAATCAGAAGCGCTTCACGAAGAGGCACTTAAACATATCGTTGGTGGCGTGAACAGCCCATCACGCTCATATAAAGCAGTTGGCGGCGGCGCACCAGTAGCAATGGATTACGGTAAAGGTGCATATTTTTATGATATCGACGGCAACCGTTACATCGACTATTTAGCAGCGTACGGTCCAATCGTAACAGGTCACGGTCATCCACATATCGCAAAAGCTATCGTGCATGCGGCAGAAACAGGTTTACTGTTCGGCACACCGACGAAGCATGAAGTGAAGTTTGCGAAAATGTTAAAAGACGTCTTCCCTTCAATGGATAAAGTGCGCTTTAACAACTCAGGAACAGAGGCGGTCATGACGACGGTACGTGTCGCGCGTGCATACACAGGTCGCACGAAAATCATGAAGTTCGAAGGGTGCTACCACGGACATTTCGACCAAGTACTTGTCGCAGCAGGCTCAGGCCCGGCAACGCTCGGCTCACCTGACTCAGCAGGCGTACCAGAATCAGTGGCGATTGAAGTCATTACAGTGCCATTTAACGACGAGGATGCGTTCATTGCAGCCATGACTAAATGGGACGGACAAATCGCCGGCATTTTAGTTGAGCCAATCGTTGGCAACTTCGGCATTGTTGAACCGAAAAAAGGCTTCCTTGAAACGGTTCACCGCATCGCCAAAGAAAAAGGCTCTTTAGTTATTTATGATGAGGTCATTACAGCATTCCGCTTCCATTACGGCGGTGCGCAAACATTGCTTGGTCTTGAGCCAGATTTAACGGCGCTCGGAAAAGTAATTGGCGGTGGCTTACCGATTGGTGCATACGGCGGCAAAAAAGAAATTATGGAAACAGTCGCACCACTTGGGCCGGCATATCAAGCGGGAACAATGGCGGGTAACCCAGCGAGCATGCAAGCTGGTATCGCGTGTTTAGAAGTGCTTGCACAAGACGGCGTGTACGAGGAAATGGATCGCTTAGGTGCCATTTTAGAAAAAGGGTTAGTTGAAGAAGCGGCGAAGCATCACGTCCCTGTTACAGTGAACCGATTAAAAGGTGCGCTTGCGGTGTACTTTGTTGAGGAAGCTGGGCAAGTTGTTGAAAACTATAAGCAGGCAGAAAATACGGACGGCGAAAAGTTCGGACGTTTCTTCAAGCTCATGTTAAGTAAAGGCATTAACTTAGCACCTTCGAAGTACGAGGCGTGGTTCTTGACGACAGAGCATACGGAAGCAGACGTGCTTGAGACGATTGAAGCGGCGGATTATGCATTTTCGCAGTTGTAAATAATCAAGACTGTTCGTTGACTTTCGCTACGAGCAACACGTTCTAACTTCACTCGTTTTAAATCATATTGAATAGCTGATTTTAAAGCGCATGCTAGCAACATTGGCATGCGCTTTTTTTCAATAGTTGACGCTGTAGGCGATTATCGTATAAAGTGAACACACTATTATTTGTGAAAGGGGTGACCGCTGCTATGAAAGTTGGGGCTCGCGTCTTAAAAACAGGTGTCGCCATCGTTCTTGCATTGTTCATCGCACAGACGTTGAACGTTCCAACACCAGTGTTCGCCGGCATCGCAGCTGTGTTTGCCATTCAACCATCTATTTACCGCTCGTACTTAACAATTTTAGAGCAAATACAAGGGAACTTAATCGGAGCCATCATTGCGGTCATTTTCGCGCTGTTGTTTGGGCATCAAATTGTCGCAATCGGGATGGCAGCCATTATCGTCATTAGCATTATGATTAAGCTAAAGCTCGAAAAAGCGATTTCCCTTGCGCTTGTGACGGTCATTGCCATTATGGAAATACAAGGGGACGACTTTTTAATGTTTGCCCTCGTGCGCTTTGGAACGGTGATGATTGGTGTGTTTGCGGCATTTTTTGTGAACTTAGCATTTTTACCGCCGCGCTATGAGGTGAAGCTCTTTAAAAATATTTACGTGCTACAAGATGACATCATTCGTTGGACGCGTCTTGCTGTTCGCCAAGCGTCGGAGCATACGTCAACAAAAATGGCGCTCACGAAGCTAGAATTGCGCTTATCTGAAGTGACGACGCTATATGATTTCTTTAAAGAGGAGCGCAATTACCATCGCAATCGAAAATTTGTGAAGGCACGCAAGCTCGTTATGTATCGACAAATGATTTTAACGACACGCAAAAGCTTAGAGCTGCTGCATCGTTTGCATAAGCATGAAAATGAGCTTGCGACACTGCCGGACCAATTTAATCTTCTTATTCAAACGCGACTCGACTCACTGCTAACGTATCATGAGCAGCTGTTGCTGAAGTTTACGGGTAAATTAAAGCCTGAACATTCGAAGTGGACGCGGGAGGAGGAGTATTTGCGCGGCAATGAAGTAATGGAGGAGTTCATTAATCAAATTATTTTGTCGCGTGAAAACATTGAAGAGGAAGAGTTTTCGAGCTATCACTTGCTGTACATTTTATCGCGCATTTTAGATTACGAGGAAAATTTAGAGCATTTAGATACGCTCATCGTGTCGTACCGCAGTTATCATAGTAAGGAAATTAACATTGATTTGGAGCAGGATTTTTACTAACCGTATATCGCACTTCACGTCGAGACAGGCTTTCCGCAATACGCTCCTGCCAATTGACTAGCTGAATCTAATACAATTCCATGCATTTTTGCGTGCTTCATAAAATAATCTGAACCTGATATGAATTCATGTCGTCTATATAAGGAATTGTTTGATATAATGTTGAAGTTAGTACATTGTTTCACTTTTTATTTTAAGGCAGTTGTTCTATACTGATAGCTGATACAACATACGAACACCTATTTTAATAATCAAGGAGATTTCACATGCTTACTCGTAATAAGTTAGTACCTATTTTTTTGGTCTTTTTATTACTTCAACCTGTACTTGATGTGCTAACGAACTTGCTGATGAACACGTTTGGCATTAACTTGTCACTCGGTATTATTGTTCGTACGCTTGTCATGCTAGTCTTCATGCTATTTGTTTTGAAAGAAGTATTTACAAACAAAGATCACACACTCATGTTTCATATTGCAGCGATCACCGTTCTTGCAGGGATGCAGTTCATCGTGACACTGTTGTTTAAAGAAGGTGCAAGCCTCGGAAGCGAAATTACGTTTCTCGTAAAATCGGTTTATCCGGTCGTCTTAATTTTTGCGCTGTTTTATTTAATGCGCTCGAAGGAAGAGCTGCATCGCCTCGCCAATGTTATTATGATCAACGGTATTGTCATTTCAGCATTTATTTTAGTGCCAACTTGGTTAAACTTCTCGTTTGATAGTTATGACCACGGCTTAAAAGGAAGCTTAGGTTTTTACTCATCAGGAAACGAAATTAGTGCGGTGTTAATGTTCGCCTATTTCTTCTCGGTGTACACGCTGTTCTTCCGTAAAGGCAAGCAAACGATTTTACCGTTCCTATCTGTCTTTTTAATTACATGGTCATCATTTTACGTTGGAACAAAAGTAGCAATCGGAGCCATTTTAGTTATTGCGGTACTGTTTACTTTAGCGATTTTCATCTTCCGTATGAAGGAAGTAAAGAAAACGAACGCGGCATTTTTAGCGGTGCCATTCATTTTTTCTATGCTGTTCTTTAATGGTGTACCTGCTGCGGAAAATAGTCAAATGGCAGAGGAACAACAAGAAGCACGTAACCAAAAATACGAAACGCCCGAGCTGTTTTACGCAGCAGATGACGTAGCACGTATTTCAGAGGTTGTTCGTTTACGCGAAAAAGTAAACCCAATCATTACAAAAATCGTATCGTCTCGTGACATTTACGCGATTGAAACATATGAAGATTACGAACGCGCTCACGTCATGCGCAAGCTGTTCGGCTTAGGCTATGCCGGCGATTATTATGATGATGTAGACGTGAAAATTATCGAGATGGACTTCATCGACTACATCTTCTCATTCGGTATTGTCGGGACAGTCTACTTCCTACTCGTGTTCATTTCGTTCCTTGTGTTCACTGTCAAAGCCGTGTTCTCAACAAGTGGCGTAACGCGCGGAAAAATTTTATATGCGCTCTTTGCGTTCTTGCTTGCGATGTCTGTTTCACTGCTCGCAGGACACATTTGGTTCGCACCAGCTGTTAGTATTTATTTAGCTGCGATGGTCGTGATGCTCTATCGCGTGACGCAGCTTGATACAATGCCTGACATGAAAAGCTAACATATGAAAAGCACCTGAAGAACAAAACTTCGGGTGCTTTTTCATTTATCTCATAAAAATCTATCATGTTTATTGACATCAAAATATAAAGATGATAGATTTAACTACAGATACAAGAATATATTTCGTTGTGTCGACCCTCGCAGATAAATTCTGGCGAGTTTTTTTTTGCCCATTTTTAATAAGTATGGTCAATTGTTATACACAACACGAGCTTGTTATTTAACACTTCCTCAAAATCAACACTATCCACGTCTTGCTCCTCATAATCAATAAACTTGAAGTTAACATAATCGTTAATCGTTATACTTTCCTCATCGATAAACCCTCGTGCCGTTAAAAATTCATATCTTGTTAACGTACAGATTAACGAACAAATAAAATCAACAACTTCACTTCCACAATGTGGGGGCGTGTATTCACTACCAACTTCTTCCTTACGTATAAAACGAATTTCATCTAACAATTTCACAGCAGTCTCCTGTAAAAATCGTTCCGTACCGATTGTAAGAGATTCATTAAACGCCGCCTTCAAATCATTTTTCGCATCAAAGTTTTTCCCATCAGCATCAAATCTAATCTTTATGTACCGCTCAGATGTTAAGTTTTGATTCAAATACAATTGCCCTTCAATCTCTTCTGTTAACAAATGCTCAATAATTAAATCTAGTTGCTGTTTAAACGTAATGCGTGGTGCCAGCTTTGCGATGTTTTCTGGCGGATTAGATTTCTTTTTCGTCAATCCTTTCGTTCCTTTATTCACATATTGTCTTTTTGTATTTATATAGTCTGTGTTAATAATAGTGAATTCAGCCGACGATAATAATTGTTTTAAATCTTTAAAGAAGCTCTTCAAATCGCTTTTTGATTGTCCCTCTGAACGCTCTTCATCATAAAATGTCGAATATGCCAATAAATCCGAATCTGCTATACTTAACGACTTCTTCACTTTTGTTAAAAACGTTTCCGCATTAGGTGAATCTATGTTTAATGAATATGTATCAATAATCGTCTCCATATCCTTCACTTTAAATTCACCTTTTATACGCTGATATGTTCGTATGTTTTGTATGTGTGTTTTCGAAAACAACTTTTTATACTCCGCAAAATGTAAACATTCGCTTTTAGGAATATTGTATTTATCGCGCAATGCTCTCCATTCACTTTCAAATTGATTTTTATAATAGTTCGATTCAAAAATGACGCTAGAAATTGAATAGTAGTTCAACTCTCTGCATGCTGGAAACTGCACATTTAACGAATTGGTAAAGTAATTTGTTTTGCACTCATCTGAATATGAGTAAAATAAGCCTCTTTCCAAACTGAAAACAACCTTTCTAAAATAACGTATTTACGTACATTCCATCATAAATAAGTTTTGTCACACATACAAGTAAAAGCCAAATAGCTTCACTTTATATAAGAGATTGCTATTCGGCTTTTCATTTAATCTAAATGCTGAATTCGGAATAAATCGTAGTACGCACCCTGTTGCTTCATTAGCTCCGCGTGCGTGCCATATTCCTTCACACGTCCGTGGTCGATCACGTAAATCGTATCGGCATGTGTAATGGTTGATAAACGGTGCGCAATAACAATCGTTGTGCGGTCGTGCGCTAATCGCTCAAGCGAATCTTGAATGAGCGCTTCACTTTCTAAATCAAGTGCAGATGTTGCTTCATCAAGTACAAGCACTGGCGGATTTTTTAAGAACACGCGTGCAATCGCAACACGCTGCTTTTGCCCACCGGATAGCTTCACGCCGCGCTCGCCAACTTTCGTGTCATACCCTTGTGGCAGCGACATAATAAATTCATGCGCATTTGCCGCTTTTGCCGCTTCGATCATTTCTTCTTCGGTCGCGTGCGGATTGCCCATTAAAATGTTTTGGCGCACCGAGTCGCTAAATAAAATGTTATCTTGCAAGACGATACCGATTTGTGAGCGTACTGATTCCATCGTCGCATCACGCACGTCAATATCATCAATTTTCACAGAGCCGCTCGTCGCATCATAAAAGCGCGGAATTAAGCTGACGATTGTTGACTTACCACCACCGCTCATGCCGACGAATGCGACCGTCTTGCCTGGTTCAATTGTAAAGCTCACGTCATCAAGTACGTTTTTACCGTCTTTTTCATACGCGAAGCTAACCTTTTCAAACGCAACCTTCCCTTGAATCGCTGGTAACTGCTTTGCATTGATCTTATCTTCAATGTCGTACGCCTCATCCATTAGCTCAAACATGCGGTCCATCGATGCAATTGCCTGTGTGAGTGTCGTCGATGAGCTCATTAGACGACGAAGCGGTGAATACAGTCGCTCAATGTAGGCGATGAACGCTGCCATGACCCCGATTGTTAAATTGCCTTGAATAACTTCATAACCGGCATACGCAATAACGAGCAGCGGTGCGATGTCGGTAATCGTGTTCACGACCGCAAATGATTTCGCATTCCAGCGCGTTTGATCAAGCGATTTTTCTAAAAACTCATCGTTCGTGCTATCAAAAATCGTTTGCTCGTGCTTCTCAAGCGTAAAGCTTTTAATGATGCTCATGCCGCTTACTCGCTCATGCAAATAGCTTTGTACGCCTGCAAGTGCTTGCGAGCGTTTTCGCGTCAAATCGCGCAGCTTGCTGAAGAAATACTTTACGCTAATCGCATAAAGTGGCAACGTAATAAGTGCGACGATTGTAAGCTTGACGTTTAGTGTTAACATAATCGCTACTGCAATTAGAATTGTCGCAAGGTCGAGCCACATGTTCATTAAGCCAATCATGACGAAATTTTTCGTTTGCTCGACATCGTTAATAACACGTGAAATGACTTCGCCTGCGCGTGTGTTCGCGTAATATTTCATGCTGAGCTTTTGTAAATGCCCATAAATTTCTTGACGAATATCGTATAAAATTTTGTTCGATAAATGCTGTGCGTAATATTGGCGGTAATACTCAACAGGCGGACGGATGATGAAGAACAGCACAATCGTTCCACCAATCCAATACGCGAGCTGCTCCGTTTTCTCCTGAACGGACATATCGCCACCAATAATATCATCAATAATAATTTGAATTAATAACGGTGTGAATAACGGTATGGCAAATTTCAAAATCCCAATCGCCATCGTTAAAATTAACATTCCCCAGTACGGCTTCACAAACCGCATGTAACGCTTCATACTATCCAACGTATCACCCTCATTCTGTAGTTGAAAGACAAGTTATAATTATGGCACTTTTTGCGGGAAAAATCCATTTCGCTGTTTGGGTGTGTGCTTAACTGCTGCCTTGCTATCATCTTTCTACCACGCTCATTTGATATTTAACTCTAGTTGCTTTTCACGACGAGGCAGGCTTTCCGCGGGAGTCCGCCTCTTGTTACAAGCAACTTTTATACGTCAACCTTCAGCTTATGGTGATGTACTACTAGGCTAGAGCAAATGTAAACTTCAATCGTGTAAGAGATACGCTTACACATAAAAAGAGGGCTATGTTTCAGTCAATTCGACTGTTAACATAGCCCTTGCTTCTTATCATTCCGGTGAATAAATATCCTTTAGCAACTTGTACCTGCTCGTCCATGCTTCGATAAAATCTGGTGCGAATGGTCCGCGTCGTTGATGAATCCAACTAATGAGCTTGTCGACGTTACGCTTCAAAATTTTATCGATGACTTCTGGATACGCCATTTCTTTACGGTGTTGCTCGTACTCATCCTCATCTAACAGAGTATAGCTCATATCAGGGAATACTTTCACATCTAAATCGTAATCAATGTACTTCAGTGCATGATTATCAAATACAAATGGCGAACTAATATTACAATAATAATACACACCATCGCTGCGCAGCATACAAATAATATTAAACCAATGCTCCGCGTGAAAATAGCAAATTGACGGCTCTCGTGTTAACCACGTGCGACCATCAGATTCTGTAACAAGCGTACGTTCGTTTGCGCCAATTACGATATTTCTTGTCCCTTTTAAAACCATTGTTTCTTGCCAGACGCGGTGGATACGACCGTTATGCTTATAGCTGTGGATTTGTATCGTTTCTCCTTCTACTGGTACTGCCATATTGAAGCCCACCTTTTCGTCTTACACGTTTATATAGTAATCTTCTCTATTATAACAATGTCGTTCCGAAACGTGTAGAGTGAAACACCGTTTTGTAAAACTTTCTATCCCAAACTAATTTCATATGCTTTTAAAATTTTCAGCATCGACACGGGCATCGGATACTTTTTCATTTCCTCAAGCGTCACCCAATGTTGCTGTACCCCGGCAACATCGACGACAAACACATCCATATGCCACACTAAATGTGAAAATACGTGCTTCAGTGTTACTAAGTTTTCCTTTGTCATGATTTGAACATCGTATTGCTGTTCTATTAGCGCTGGTGTAAATACATCCTCACCACGCTCAATCATCGGGAACTGCCACATGCTCGCGAGTAAGCCGCTTGCGTCACGCTGCTCGATTTTCATATTGCCTGCTTCGTCACGCATGACATACACGTCGTAATAAAGCGGCTTGGTCTTCACCTTTTTCGTTTTCACTGGTAGCTTTTCGGGCTCACCTTCATGAAACGCTGTGCAATAATCGCGCACCGGACAAAGCAAGCATTTCGGTGACGTCGGCGTACAAATGAGCGCACCTAGCTCCATTAAGCCTTGGTTAAACGACGACGCATTGTCACGGTCAATGAGCATATCAACTGCCGCTTCGAACACCTTTTTCGTCTTTGGCAACGCGATATCGTCATGAATGTTTAGCACGCGGCTTAGCACGCGCATAACATTGCCATCGACCGCATGCTCTGGCACACCGTACGCAATGGATAGCACCGCGCCTGCTGTGTATGGTCCAACACCTTTTAGCTTTGAAATTTCCTCGCGCGTGTTCGGCACGACGCCACCGTATGATTCAACGACTTCGCGCACACCGGCTTGTAAATTGCGCGCGCGGGAATAGTAGCCGAGCCCTTCCCATTGTTTCAGTAACAATCCTTCTTCCGCATTCGCTAAAGCGTCCATCGTCGGAAAATACTCTAAAAAACGAGTATAGTACGGTATGACCGTATCGACACGCGTTTGCTGGAGCATCACTTCAGACACCCAAATTTTGTACGGATCTTTCGTATGTCGCCACGGTAAATCGCGCTTTTCTTGTTCAAACCATGTGACAAGTGCTTTGCGGAATTGCTCGGCATAAGCATACTGCATGAAAAAACACCTCTCTCATATTTTATTTTATTGGAAAATAATGTACACTAAAGGTATACATCCGTTTAACTTGTACGTCACCTTGTAAGGAGTGGATACTTTTGGATACTGCAACCCACGTCGTCATGGGTGTGGCACTGAGCGGCTTAGCACTTGCTGACCCTGTCGCTGCCCAACCTACTACGTATACAGCAATTGTCGCAGCGGTTATGCTCGGCTCGCAAGCACCTGATATTGATACTGTTTTAAAGTTACGCAACAACGCAGTGTATATTCGCAATCACCGCGGCGTCACGCATTCTGTGCCAGCCGTCCTGCTTTGGCCAATTGCAATTACAGCTGTTTTATATGGCTTCTTACCCGAAATGAATGTGTTACATGTGTGGCTTTGGGCATTTTTAGCCGTTTTCCTCCATGTGTTTGTCGATATTTTCAACGCATACGGCACACAAGCACTGCGCCCGTTTTCAAACAAATGGGTCGCGCTCGGCGTCATTAACACGTTCGATCCGTTTATCTTTATCGCGCACTGCATCGGTATTGCCGTGTGGGTTTTTGGGGCAAACCCAATCATTACATTTAGCGTCATGTACGTCATCATCGTCGGCTATTATATTGTACGCTTTGGTGTGCAAAATGCAATTAAAACAGCCGTCGCTCATACGCTACAAGATGAAGAGTTCATCATCGTTGCCCCGACAATGCGCTTTTGGTATTGGCGCATTGCCGCTCGCTCAAAAACGCATTATTACGTCGGACGCGCATACGGTCGCTCGATTACGATTTACGATAAATTCCCGATTGAGCCGATTCCGAAAACGCCGATTGTCGAAGCAGCACTTGCCGATTCGAACTTATCTGCGTTCACGTCGTTTTCATCGATTTATCGCTGGGACATGTCCGAGCTAGAAAACGGCTTAACGGAAGTGCGCTTGATCGACTTGCGCTACCGCAGTAACGAGCGCTATCCGTTCGTTGCGATCGCGCACGTAACCGAAGATGCGAAAGTCGTGTCGTCGTATACAGGATGGATTTATCAAGAGGATAAGCTTCAGCAAAAACTACTGATTGGGGCAGGGAATATGCCGACTTCATTTGAAAAAGTGAAAAGCCGTATTTTAAAGCCAACAGAAAAAAACTAGCCGCACTTGAGGCTAGTTTTTTTGCTGTTTATACCGTTGCTGTCAGCTTCGCGAGCGCTTCTTTATACTCGCGTTCTAGCTGCTGTGCAATTTGTGCAATCGTTTGCTTATGCTTCACACTGCCGACACCTTGCCCTGCTGACCAAATATCCTTCCATGCTTTCGCATCAGTCATTACCGAGAAGTCGAGCTTGCCTTTTGACTGCAAGTTTTTCGGGTCCAAACCGTTTGCGACGATTGATGGCACTAAGTAGTTCGCATGCACACCACTAAATGCGTCCGTATATACGATATCCTCAATATCACTTTCAATAAGCATATCTTTTAGCGGCTCTGGTGAATTGCTTTCCGCAGCCGTCATAAAGCGCGTGCCAATATACGCGTAATCTGCCCCCATGAGCTTCGCTGCTGCCACGTGCGCTCCTGTAGAAATCGCCCCCGATAAGCAAATGATGCCATCGAAAAATTCACGCACTTCCGAAACGAACGCAAACGGATTTAATTGACCACCGTGACCTCCCGCACCAGCACAAACGAGAATGAGCCCGTCTACTCCGGCTGCCGCTGCCTTTTTCGCATGCTTCACGTAAATGACGTCGCTATACACTTTGCCGCCGTACGCATGAACCGCTTCAACGACGGGCGCTGGGTTACCGAGCGACGTAATGACGATCGGTGGCTCGTACTGTTGAATGAGCGCGAAATCCTCTGCGTAGCGCGAGTTTTCACGCTCATGGCAAATGAAGTTCACTCCCCACGGCTCAGTCGGTAAAGCGGCTTTTACTTCCTCTAACCATTTCGCACATTCAGACGCAGGGCGCGCATTTAGTAGTGGAAATGTGCCAATCATTCCTGCCTTGCTTGATTCAATGACCATTTGCGGTGTTGAAATTAAAAACATCGGTGCAACAATTACTGGTAACATAAAACATCCCCCTTTAGTTTGTCACAGTCGGACGCAGCGTATGCTTTAACACTTTGCCAGATGCGTTTCGTGGTAGCTCGTTCAAGTATTCAATGACAGAGGGTACTTTGTAGCTTGCGAGGCGCGTTTTGCAATGCGCGGTAATGTCATCACTCGTCAGTGTTATGCCTTCTTTTAAGACAACGTACGCTTTTGGCACTTCACCGTAAATTTCATGTGGTATGCCAACAACTGCCGCTTCTAAAATTTCGGGCATTTCATACAGCGCTTCCTCGACTTCGATCGGGTACACATTTTCACCACCGCGCAAAATCATATCTTTTTTGCGGTCAACGATATACAAAAACCCTTCATCATCAAATCGCCCTAAATCCCCACTTAGTAGCCAGCCGTTCTTTAACGCGCGTACGGTTTCTTCCTCGTTACGTAAATAGCCGAGCATCACTTGTGGACCTTTCACCGCAATTTCGCCGACTGCCCCAACTGGTAGTGGCTGTCCGTACTCGTCGACAATTTGGATATGCGTCTGCGGTAGTGGCTTGCCGACTGAGCCGATTTTTGTGAGCGCATCCTCATCAAGTAATGACGTTGCAGCTGGTGAATTTTCCGTTTGCCCGTATAAATTTTGCACGCGCACGTTCGGGAATGTATCTTTTAGCTTGCGTACCATTTCGTATGGCATTGGCGCAGCACCGTAGCAAAACAGACGAAGATGCGGGAACGACAGCGTTTTCGTATCGTCACGACTAAGCAAAATCATATACATCGCTGGCACGCCGAAAAAGATTGTCGCATTCGTATCGACAAGTTCTTGCAGCGTATTGTCTGGTGAAAATGCCTCGGAAATAACGACCGTTCCGCCTGCATGTAGCGTCGGCACCGCAAACACTTGTAAGCCAGCACAATGAAACAGCGGCGTACAAATAAACATGCGGTCATGCTCGGTCATTTGCATCGACTGCGACCAAATTGCAGCCGCTTCGTATACATTACGCTGTGACAACATGACCCCTTTTGGCTTGCCCGTCGTACCAGACGTATACATCACAACCGCCATTTCATCTGGGTCCATATCGTACGGTTCGTAAGTTAAGTTGTCGTCATCTAAAATCGCTCGCAGCTCATTCGCACCGCCTCGCACAATCGTCTCATCAAACGTATACGTCGTTGCGAGCGCCTTATCACGTAACACGTCGTCGTATAGAAGTATACGCGCTTGTGAATGCTCAAAAATATAAGCAATTTCTGGCACGGCTAGCTTCGTGTTCACAGGCATAACGGTTAAGCCTGCAAGCTGAATGCCGTAATACGCTACGAGTAAGTCGTCGGAGTTCACTAAAAATAGCGCGACAATGTCTCCTTTTTTGTATCGCTTTTGTAAATGTGCTGCTAAACGCTGTGCGCGTATCCAAAGCTGCTCGTATGTGAGGTCATTGCCGTTATACACCGTCGCTACGTGCTGCCCTGCCGCTTCTGCTCGCTGTTTCAAATCGTTCGTTACTAACATGCTCGCCACCCCTTTGTCATGTGTATACGTTCAGTGTAATTGAATAGCGATTCAGTTGTAAAGCGCATAAAGTAGAAAATAAAAGAATAAAGTAGAATTAAACAACAAAATACATCCAAACAATAAAAAAAGCTGCTCGAAATCCATGCTTCGAACAGCTTCCTTCTACTTATTGAAAATCATCGCTTTCCTCTAGCAAATGAATGTACTTTGGATTGCGTCCTGCAAAATCATGCAGCTCTGCACCGTACGCTTGAATCCATTGCTTAATGATGTTTTCGACAACGTCTTTGTTTGCTGGACCGTAGCCTGCGCGTGCAGACGACGATTCAAAATCTGACCACAATAGCTCTATCCATGTGCGAGCTTTTGCGACTGATAAGTTTTTATTTTTAGCCAATAGCGCATTCGTTAAACGTTCAATGCGTTCATTCATATTACTTCCCTGCCTTTAATGGGGCAAGCAGTGCAACAGGTAATGCCTCTTCACGACGGCTGCTGCCTAAACGGTAGCCCCATGCAAAGCGCCCTTTTAAATATTCCACTTCGAAAAACTCACCTGGCGTGCCGTCGATGCGGTACATTTCACCAGGAATAATTGTATCTAAATCAACTAAGTACGACGCTGCCATTAACATACGGCGCTCGTAAACGGCAAACTCATTAATGATGCCAAGTGATTCTGCTTTACGTGCTTTTTCACGTAAGTTCGCAACCTCTTGACGCAGCTCTTGCTCGGTCATGCTTGCATAATTCGTTTCATTCATGTTCTTCGTGCTCCTTCTGTTCAATAAACGCATCAATGACTTCACCGGGAAACCCTTTTTGGTACAGCGCTTGCTTCGTGCGCATGCGCAAATCGTAGCCTTCGTACTTCGCTGCGTATTTGCGCCACACTTTCTCGCCCTGCCCTGCAATGAGCGTATCCCAGTCGTCGTCTTGACGCTCTAATTTTATATTTTCTACCACTGACGTAATAATCGCAAATGAATAGCCTTTACGCAAGAGCAAGTCTTGAATTTTTTGCTTGAGCTGCATCGGCGTTTTTTTCGTTTCGCTACGTACGAGCTTTTCAGCAAGCTGCATGGCGACGTCGATTTGCTCCTGCTCGCTATATTGCTGTAGCACTTGCTGCTGTAGCTCCTTGTCGATGCCTTTTTTATGCATATCTTGTGCAATCGCACGTGGACCTTTTTTTTGCGTTTTCTTTTTCGTCTCCAGCAGTGCCTTTGAATACGCCGCATCGTCTAAAAACTTGTAATGATACAGCTTTTGAATCGCCTCTAAAATGACCGCCTCGCCAAAGCCTTGTGCGAGCAGCTTCTCCTTCACCTCGTGCTCACTGCGCATTTGGAAGCCGAGAAATTGCAGCGCCTTGTTAAATGCCTTGCGAATTTCCTCCTCGTACGTAATGTCGCCCAGTTCAAATTCATCAAGTATCTTTCCCTTTTTCATTTCAAACTGCACGAGCACCGCTTCATCGACCGCAAAGGCATACTGCTCGTCTAAAAATATGTTGTAGCGCTGCTCGTTGTTTTTTTGACGCGTAATTTTCGTAATTTTTTTCATGATGCTAGCCCTCCTTTTTGGCTTTCTATGTGAAACATACGTATGATGTATATAGCAAGATATATTCGTTGATAATCGCTTCATTCGGCTCGCTTTCCTGGGGCGTGGCTTGAGCCTCCTCGCCGCTTCTACGTCGCGACTGTGGGGTCTCAAGTCTCACGCTTTTCCCCAAGGAGTCTCGCCAATTACACTCTATCAACGTTAATGAATCAACACACACGAAGCAAGTACAAACAAACGATGAGGTGATGAAAGTGAACATTGCAATTACAGGCGGAACGGGGCTTGTCGGGCGCGCGCTCACAAAGCTTCTTAAACAGCATGGACATACTGTATACATTTTAACACGCGGTGAACAAAAGGTTGAAAACGGCATTCATTACATTCACTACTTATCTGAACATGCAGCACCTGAACAACATTTACAAACGATCGATGCGTTCGTAAACTTAGCCGGCGTGTCACTCAATAGCGGACGCTGGACAGACGAAACGAAGGACGCCATTTACAGCAGCCGCATCGATGCAACGCGCGAAGTCATTCGCATTATGAAGACGATGGAGCAAAAGCCACAAGTGCTCGTGAACGCCTCGGCTGTCGGCATTTACCCTGCGTCCAAAACGAACGAATATACAGAGCATGAAATGAATTTAGCAGACGACTTTTTAGGGACGACAGTGCGCCACTGGGAGGCAGAAGCTGAGCGTGCAAACGAACTAGGCGTGCGCGTGGCAGTTGGGCGCTTCGGTGTCATTTTGCATGAGGACGCCGATTCCTTAAAGCTTATGGCATTGCCGTACAAGCTCGGTGTCGGCGGACGCATCGGCAGCGGACAGCAATGGCTATCATGGGTGCATGTAGACGACGTGGCTCGCGCATTATATTTTGCAATCACGCATGACATCGTCGGACCGTTTAACGTCGTGAGCCCAAAGCCAATGACGATGCACGCATTTGGCGCTACGCTTGCACAAGTGCTAACGTCTCCGCACTGGCTACCTGTTCCGGCATTTGCACTAAAACTAGCACTCGGTGAGAAAAGCACGCTCGTTGTTGACGGACAATTTGTGCAGCCGACCGTTTTACTTGAGAATGGCTTTACGTTCGACTACCCCGATGCCAAACGAGCGCTTCAACACATTTTCCACAGTGCGCCTTAGTTGTTTGACGTAGCCTTTTTTAGTTGTATAATGGTGAGATGACTAAATTGAAGGACGTGGCAAAATGAATCAACAAGCTGTAATGGAAGTCGGACAGAAGTTTCCATTAACAATTAAACGTCTTGGCATTAATGGTGAGGGCGTTGGCTTTTTTAAGCGCAACGTCGTGTTCGTAAAAGGTGCGCTTCCTGGAGAAGAAGTAACAGCACAAGTAACGAAAATTTCACGTAATTTCGCCGAGGCGAGCGTATTAAACATTCGCAAAGCTTCACCGTATCGACAAGAAGCACCGTGCCCTGTATATGAGGAATGTGGCGGTTGCCAGCTGCAGCACATGACGTACGAAGGGCAATTAAACGAAAAGCGCGACATCGTCATGCAGGCACTTGAAAAATATGTGCGTAACGTTGCCGAAACGACAGGCGTTCGCCCGACGCTTGGCATGGAAAATCCGTGGAACTACCGCAACAAATCACAGTTCCAAGTGCGTCAAGAAGGCAAGCGCGTTTATGCCGGTCTGTTCGCAGAAGGCTCAAACAAACTATTAAACATTAACGACTGCTTAGTACAGCAAGAAGTCACTTCAAAAGTAACAGTCGCTACACGTAAAGCATTACAAAAGCTCAACATCCCGATTTATGATGGCAAAACGTTAAGCGGCTTAGTGCGCACAATCGTCGTTCGCACGGGAGTTCGCACTGGTGAAACACAAGTATGTCTAGTGACGACGCGTAACGAGCTACCGAAAAAAGAAGAGCTACTAGAGCGCATTCGCAAAGTGGACCCGTCGATCGTATCGATTACACAAAACGTTAACCGCAGTAAAACGTCGCTCATTTTTGGTGACGAAACGTCTACGCTTTGGGGTAAGGACACAATTCACGAGGAGCTTGGTGAGCTAGCATTCGACTTATCATCACGTGCGTTCTTCCAGCTCAATCCGATCCAAACCGTTCATTTATACGATGAAATTAAAAAAGCAGCAGAGCTAACAGGTAACGAATCCGTTGTTGATGCGTATTGCGGCGTCGGCACAATCGGCTTATGGCTCGCAAAAGATGCAAAGGAAATTCGCGGCATGGACATCGTACCCGAATCAATTGACGATGCAAAAGCAAACGCAAAAGCACACGGCATCGAGCATGCACGCTACTTCACAGGCGCAGCGGAGGACTGGTTCGGTCGCTGGCATAAATCAGGCTACATTCCCGACGTTGTAACGGTGGACCCACCACGCACAGGGCTAGACGAACGCTTCATTCAATCCGTTTTAGAAGTAAAACCGAAGCGCTTCGTGTACACATCATGTAACCCGTCAACGCTTGCGAAAGATTTACAACAGCTAACGAAAATTTACGACGTTGAATACATTCAGCCAGTCGATATGTTCCCGCACACGGCGCATGTCGAGGCAGTTTGTAAACTTGTATTGAAATAAAAGAAAACGAGGTAATGCTAGCCGTCAAAAGACGTAAGCATTACCTCGTTTTCTATTTCATCTGCTGTGGAAATCACTCATCCCACACAACACTCGCCTCTAACCACGTCACCGCACGTCGTAAAATATCCGCACGCAGCTCGACTAAATTCGTGTACTGATAAAAGAATGTCACTTTATCATCCACAAGTCGCGTCGATGTCGGCTGCTCCGTTAGCACGAAATGCGCAAACGTTTCCGCAAAATCTTCTGTCACGCTGTTCATCGCATATTCCGAAACGAATGCATCGAGCGTTTCTGGCTGCTCCTTCGTATAAAACACATCGTAATAATGCGCGATGTACGAATCTTCACGGAAACACATGTCATCAATCCACGTACCTTCACAGCTTGCCTCATCGGCGTAATAATCGACCTCCTCATCTCGCAGCGACAATAAATGCGCAAACTCATGAATATACGTCACCATCGTTTCAGACGCAAGCTCAATGTTTTGTGCGTTCATACCGAGCGTCCAGCGACCAATTTCTTCCTCAGGATTGTTTAAATACACATGCGCAAGCGTTGATCCACTTTCGAACACCTCGAATTTGTCCATTTCTGTACGCGCATATTCTGGAATGAGCCATGCAAAATCAAACCATAGCTCACCGTGGTAATCCACATCGTCCTGCGAAATGTCCGCTTCTGTTTCGATGAGTTCTTCCTCTAAATCTACATCATACGTTGCAATGACGTTCAAATCGCCATCGACTGCGACGCTTTCCTCCTCAATGAGCGAGCCGTATGTATCCTCTAACTCCACAACAATCTCATGCCCAAACGTTGCACAATCATCCCCTTCACAATCAAGAGGCGGCGCACAAATCATCTCCTCATCTAAATACAGCTGCCCATCCTCGCACACCGCTTCGTCTGTCGTTTCAGCTGGCTCACTTGCGACATCTTCTACTACTTCATCCCCACAGCCAACGAGCAACACCATCATCATTACAATGCCCAATCGCTTCAACCAATGCATACAATTCCCCCTTTTACGTTGTTCATTTAACTGTAACTTTCTCACTGCGAAATGTATACATATTATTCAATAGTACATTGTGAGCAACGCGTGTTATTTCAACTTTTTCATGGTATGCTGAACGTATTCATTTAGGAGGTTTTTTCAATTATGGCAACGATTCAAGAAATTAACGAGCAAGCCCGCGCATTAAAGCGTGAAGGTAAATATGACGAAGCTTTATCACTGTATTCAAAAGGCTTAAAGGCGTTAAACAATGCGCTAGAGCAGTTTGAGGAAACAGGTGAAGCACAAGTCGTTGTAGAAGGCACGGAGCCCGCAACGCTTGATTTTATTTTATTCCAGCTACAATCAACGTATTACAACTTAGCGAAAATTGCGTACTTAAAGGAAGATCCAAGCTATGCGATTCGCGCGTATTTAGCAGCGATGCATATTGAAGTCTCAAAAGTAGCAAGCGACATCCATACAGGTGAATTAAGCGAGGAATATAAAAAAGCATTCCGCCAAATTCCACAAGAGGCCATTGCACAGCTGCCACACCCTGCTGCTGCGTACATTTACTTTGAGCGCGACAAGCCTCGCCACATTGCCCATGCATTTATGGATTATAACGAGGACTTTTTAAAGAGCGCAGAAGCCAATCCGAAATACGTAGCAGCGTATAAGGCAAAGCTTCGCGGCGACGGCTCATATGAAGATGTATTAAAGGAGCAAGGCATTACAGAAGAAGAATCAAACGCAGCAGAACTTCAGTTTTACTGGCCGTTCGGTGCACGTTTCTTCATGAAAAACGGGCTTGATTGGTCACGCATCGACGCAACGAACGTCTTTGAAATTTATTTCGAATCAGAAGAACGTCAAACACGATAAAAAAAGCGTGTGCGAAAAATTTTCGCACACGCCTTTTTCATACTAACTGCTCAAAACCATACGTATACAAACGAATATGCTCGTCATCAATGACTGCATCTTGCACATCAATTGGCTGTCCACCAAGCTTTTCAAAAAACGACAAGCTCGCTGCATCGTCAATGACACGCAAGTACACTTTATGCGCCCCTTGTTCATTCATTAACGTTAAAAAATGCTTCAATAAGTCGCGCCCATGCCCTAAACCGTTATGCTCTGGCTTCACGTACAAGCTAAGCAACTCCGCATCGTAGCCTGGATAGTTTTCCTTGCGTACAAGCCCACCGCTAACAAAGCCGAAAAGCTGTCCGTCCTTCTCTAGCACAAACGTATGCATTTTTTCGTTTGCCACATTATCTTCCCATAAATACGTTCGCTTTTTATGTGACAGCGACTGTAAAAACTGCTCACTCACATGCTCTGTATATGTCGCCTGCCAGCATTGAATTTGGAACGTTGCAATGGCCGCGGCGTCATGTGCTGTTGCTAATCGAATCATTTGCTCTGCCCCCTTTGTTTGTACTCTTTATTATTTCACGTTTATCAAGGTGTTGAAAACCAAAAAGTCTCATTTTTTTGACAACAGTTCAAATTTCGCTCATTGAAATGTGCGACGATTCCATATATGATGAAATCACTAAACGAATGAGGTGCTTTCAGATGAAACCTATTTCAGACAAAGATCAGCAAGTAACGTATTTAAAAGAACGTCTTCAAATTTTTTTACAAGTGTTAGATGGAATTGACCCTGAAACAACGGAGCTTCAAGACATTGACCGATTAATTCAAATGATGGATGATTTAGAACAAAAGATGGACCAGTTTAATAATCGTTCAGAAGGTTAATAATTTGCGAAAGGCTAGCGAAACATTTCGCTAGCCTTTTTGTATGCTCATCCACAATCCCAGTTATATAGCACGCGGCTGAAATCGCGATTTTTTAGCTGCTCCTCTGTGACGAAAAAATTCGCGATGCCGACGTCGCCCCATAATAAATCGAGGTCCATTTGTGAATCGATTTGTAGCAGCATCATCGTATAATCACTATATTCGTACTCACGCGGGTCTGTTTGTGCGAAAAAGCTGTAGCCACCGACTTGATGTAGTGGTTGATTGTAATGCAGTTCGATGTAGTCATCCCATGCATCGTATTGCTCTGCTACTTCCTCTGGTAAATGCTGTGCGCGGAAATCTTCTAAGCTAATCGGCTGCGTTTTTTCAGCGAAGTACATTTTTACTTCCTGCGCTCCTGGCATCATCATTTCATGCTCATCATACATCGGCAGCTCGTCCTCTGCCATCATCGGCTCAATCATTTCATGGTACATAACACGAAAATTTGCTTGATTCGTGCCGTCCTCGAAATCCATCCCATGTACGTCGTCGTATGGATTAATAAAAAACTGCAAGATGCCGGTCGTCGGGAAATATGAAAACTTGGGCATTTGTTCAAAGTTTAACTGTGCAAGTAGCTTTAATGGAAGACCGTCTTTGTTCGTTGGAAACGGCAGATTTACTGGGAAATACGGCACACCAAATAGCTTGCTATCTGTACGAGAAATCAGCTCATCCTTTTTCAGTGTAATGTGTATATATGGCTGAACGCTTTGCTCAAAAAACGTTCGCGCCGGTTCAAAAGCTTGCGGTAATGTTAATCTTTCAGTCATTTATTGTCCACACCTTCCTTTTTAAGTCGTCCTAATTATAAAACATATGTTCGTATTTTGCAAATAAAAATGCAAAAATTCTAACTAAAGCGCTTACTTTTCAGCTTTTATTCACGACGGCAAAAGGGTATAATGAACGTTGGAATTACCTAATACATTTTTATTTTTCT
This sequence comes from Caryophanon sp., assembly GCA_036309765.1. Taxonomy (GTDB): domain Bacteria; phylum Bacillota; class Bacilli; order Bacillales_A; family Planococcaceae; genus Caryophanon. The sequence goes on from JAXJTE010000096.1 coordinate 25,021, forward strand.
GGGGGGAAAAATAGCATGGCTTACTTAGAAAACTTAGAGAAAAGTCTTTATAATTTAGTAACAGAAACTTCTACAAACTTACCGAAAGACGTTCGTCGCGCGATTAAAGCAGCGAAGGAAGCAGAAAACGCGGGTACTCGTGCTGCAATGTCTTTAGACACAATTACAACGAACATCGTCATGGCTGAAGATAACGTATCTCCAATTTGCCAAGACACTGGTTTACCAACATTCAAAGTGTACACTCCAGTTGGCGTAAACCAAATCGAAATTCGTAAAGCGATCGAAACAGCAATTGCTGCTGCTACAGGCGATGCGAAATTACGTCCAAACTCAGTAGATTCATTAACTGGTAAAAACTCTGGCACGAACATCGGTGCTGGTCTTCCAGTTGTGAAATTCGAACAGTGGGAAAACGATTACATTACAATTAAGCTAATTCTTAAAGGTGGCGGCTGTGAAAACAAAAACATCCAGTACTCACTACCAGCTGAATTAGAAGGTTTAGGTCGCGCTGGTCGTGATTTAGACGGTATTCGTAAATGTATTTTACACTCTGTATGGCAAGCACAAGGTCAAGGCTGTTCAGCAGGCTTCATCGGCGTAGGTATCGGTGGTGACCGCTCTTCTGGTTACGACTTAGCAAAAGAGCAATTATTCCGTCATGTTGACGACGTAAACCCAATTGAAGACTTAGCGAAGTTAGAACAATACATCGTTGAGAAATCAAACACATTTGGCGTAGGTACGATGGGCTTCGGTGGTGAAGCAACATTACTTGGCTGTAAAATCGGCGTAATGGACCGCTTACCAGCATCATTCTTCGTATCAGTAGCGTACAACTGTTGGGCATACCGCCGCATGGCAATTGACATCAACCCTGAAACAGGCGAGATCATCAACTGGCACTACCAAGAAGGCGAAAAAATTACGTTCCGCGACGAAGAAAAACAAGAAGCTGGCGACAACAAAGTCGTTGAATTAACAGCTCCGATTTCTGAAGAGCAAATCCGTTCATTACAAGTGGGCGACGTTGTAAAAATTACTGGTCGTATGTACACTGGCCGTGACGCAATCCACCATCACTTAATCGGTGAAGGCGTTGAAGCTCCAGTAGACTTAAACGGTCAAATTATTTACCACTGTGGTCCAGTAATGGCGAAAGACGAAAATGATAACTGGGTAGTAAAAGCTGCTGGCCCAACAACATCAATTCGTGAGGAGCCATACCAAGGCGACATTATGAAAAAATTCGGTATCCGCGCAGTTATGGGTAAAGGCGGCATGGGTCCAAAAACATTAAAAGCATTAGAAGAGCACGGCGGCGTTTACTTAAACGCAATCGGTGGTGCTGCACAATACTACGCAGACTGCATCAAGTCAGTTGACGGTGTAGACTTAATGGAATTTGGTATTCCAGAAGCAATGTGGCACTTATCTGTTGAAGGCTTCACAGCAGTCGTAACGATGGACTCTCACGGGAATTCATTACACGCAGACGTTGAGAAATCTTCATTAGAAAAATTAGCTCAACACGCTGAACGCGTATTCTAATTATATAAAGAGCACGAGCGGGAACTTCCTCGCTCGTGCTTTTTTTGTGCGCTCAGGCATATGTCCATGCGAAAAAAATACGTGTATTTACCGTAAACTTTGTTACCGCTCATCGCAACAACTGTGTAATATAATGAAATAAAACATATGTTGAGCGTTCATGTTATTCGGCGATATGGCGGCGAGACTCCTTGGGGAAAAGCACGAGACTTGAGACCCCACAGCCACGAAGCATGAGTGGCGAGGAGGCTCAAGCCATGCCCCAGGACTTTTGCGACGAGTAACCGCAGGAGCACCGCGAGCTGCCTAGAACGACTGGACGCAATATATTGGAGGAATCATATGACAACTACTCAACAGCTAAAAAAAGAACACGTACTCGTCACAACATTAAAGGCATACGGTGAGCTGCTCCTTGCAATCATCGTCGGCGTACTCATTTTATTCGCCTGGCGCATGGATATCGTCGGCTTAGAAACGGCCGCCATTTTAACGTACATCGCCGCCTTCTTCCTCGGTGGCTACACGAAAGCAAAAAGCGGCATTTTAAAAGGCGTTCGCGAGCGTAAATTAAATGTTGAAATTTTAATGATTCTCGCAGCGGTCGGCGCAAGTCTCACAGGTTACTGGACAGAAGGGGCGCTCCTTATTTTCATTTTTGCGATTAGCGGTGCATTTGAGACGCTCATTTTACGCAAAAGCCAAAAAGATTTATCTGCACTCATTCAATTACAGCCACAGGAAGCTGCACTCGTGCGCGGTGGTTTTGCGCCGATTATGATTCCGGTAAAGGACTTAACAATTGGCGACCACATTTTAGTAAAGCCGGGCGAGCGCATTCCCGTTGACGGTCATATTTTTAAAGGCTACGCGACGATCGACGAATCTGCATTAAGCGGTGAATCGATGCCGCTGCATAAAGAAACAGGTGATGCGGTATTCGCGGGTACGATGAACTTGCACAATGCGATGACAGTCGTCGTTTCTAAAAAGGCAGATGACACGGTATTCCAACACATTTTAACGTTAATGGAGCGCGCGAAAAACGACAAAGCGCCTGCCCAACTGCTGCTTGAGCGCATTGAGCAACGTTACGTGCAAGTTGTATTAATCGTCGTCGGCATCATGATGTTTTTACCCGTAGTGCTATTTGATTGGTCGTTTGAAACGTCATTCTACCGCGCAATGGTGCTGCTTGTCATTGCATCACCGAGCGCACTTGTCGCATCCATTATGCCCGCAACGCTTGCCGCTATTTCTGCAAGCGCGAAGCAAGGGATTTTATTTAAAGGTGGCAGTCATTTCGATACGTTAAGCCGCGTGCGCCAAATCGTTTTTGATAAAACAGGCACGCTGACGATGAGCGCACCGAAAGTTGTCGATGTCGTCGTGGCAAAAGGTGAAAATAAAGATGACACACTGCGACTACTCGGGGCGATTGAAAGTAAATCGAATCACCCACTTGCTCAGGCACTTGTGAAGGAGCTATCGATTCGCTACACGTTGACGTATGAAGCGTTAACTGTCGAAGAAATTGCAGGGCAAGGGTTGATCGCTCATACGACGACGCGCTCGTTTCGTGTCGGTAATGAAGCATTCGTCGGCGAGCACGCAGCTGAGGCATTTTTAAAGCAGCACAACATTGATGCGCGTGGTAAAACCTTTGTCTTTTTAGAGGAGGACGGTGTATTACTCGCCGTTGCATCACTACAAGACCCGATTCGACCGGAAGCAACGATGGCAATTTCACAGTTAAAAGCACTCGGCATCGAGCCTGTCATGCTTACAGGTGACAACGAGCATGCTGCACAAAGCGTCGCTGAAATGGTTGGCATCGCGCACGTCGAAGCAAATAAACGCCCCGAAGAAAAAGCAGCATATATCGAAGCACAGCAACACGTCGCAATGGTCGGTGACGGCATTAATGACGCCCCTGCCCTTGCGCTTGCGGACGTCGGCATTGCGATGGGTAAAGGTACGGCAGTCGCACTCGAAACAGCGAACGTTGCGTTAATGGAAAACGATTTGCGCAAGCTCGTCCAAGCGATCACACTGAGTCGCAAATTACAGCGCATCATTACGCAAAATCTCGCTGTATCGGTCATCGTCATTGCGCTTTTAATTGGCACGAACTATTTACAACTATTAAATTTACCGTTTAGCGTATTACTGCATGAGCTAAGCGTGCTGTTCGTCATTTTAAACGGCTTACGCATGCTGAAATAAATATATGGAGGCTGGGACAAAACCCACCTCTAACTAAAAATAGCCGCTGGCATTTTACACAAGTAAAATGTCGGCGGCTTTATTTTTTTGCATCAGAAAAGGACACTTTCTGTTAAAATTTAAGTATCTCACCACAAAAATTTTAGTC
>JAXJTE010000097.1:0-2943 GCA_036309765.1 Caryophanon sp.
GCCAAGCAGTGCCCATTGCGGCTGCCATGTTAATTCGACTTCGTTTTGTATAATTTGTGGGTGTTCATCAATAATAAGTGACTTCGCGTTGCCTGTTACTGCCGTTTCAATCGTATTTAATACAGTAACAGCAGGTGAGCCCATGTAATATTGATACACTGGCTTTTGTACCATCCATTGTCCGAATGCGTTCGATGCGATGTACGGTGTGTCGCCATATCCATCTTCATCAAAATCATAGCCGCTAAAATCATCGTAGCTATTTTTATGTAAGTTGAAGCTTTCGGCATCTGCACGCGCTGTTAAAATGTTCGCATAAAACATGTTGCTATGTACGTCGGCTGTGCCTGATTTTTTCAGCTGTAGCACCGTACCGTTCGTCGAGAAAACATTGTCAGAAATGACGGTGTTGCGCGCATTTTGTAAATCAAACGCCATCGTGTTTTCACGCACCGTATTATGTTTAAACGCAACGTCCTCTACGTCGTATAAATACGTACCGATACTATTTAAATCATTATGCTGCTCGATGACATTTTCACGCAGCTGTACGTCCTTTGCAATCATAATCATAAGCCCAGTCATGTTGTTCGTAATCGCGTTGTTCGTAAACGCTATGTAGTCGCTATACATGACGTGGAAGCCGTAACGATTGCCGCTTACATCGTTGTCATGCGCCGTTAAATATTTGACGCGCTCGACGTAAATCGCATCAAGCATATTTTGAATGCTCATATTCGTCAGCGTAACATGATTGACATCAAACAGCGCGACCGCATTTTCCTTTTTCGCAAAATGCCCTTCCATGCCGGTAATGCTGATTTCGTTTAGCGACACGTTTTCGCTTTTATTAATGTGAATTGCGGCAGGGCTGCTTAAAATGGTGACATTTTCAAGCGTTAAATTTTTTATTTTAGATGCGTAAAGCGCGAGCACATTTGCTTCTAAATGCAAATTGCGCAGCGTAACGTTTTCTGTATTTTCAATCGTAAATACGACGTTTAGCGACTTAACCGCCGTGTTGTCTGAGCCCTCAATCGTAATCGGCTTCGCAATGCTCATGCTGCCGCGATATGTGCGGTCCTCTAGCTTCAGTACTCCATTTGCTGCCGTCGCATCAATGAGCTCCTGCAACTCCGATTTTTCATTCGGGTCGCGCTCAATTGGCGTAAATTCTTCCGCTAGTTGATGATCTTTATGGTCGTCTACTGCGTACGTGTGCATCGGCAACACGAGCGACAGCAGTACGACAATCATCGCTATGTACGTTCTCACGTATACACCTCTATTCATCATAGTTTTGTAGCGTCATGTGTACAGTCGTTCCGTCACCTTGCTTACTTACAATGTGTAGCGTGCCATCATGCGCATCGACAATTTGCTTCACAATCGCTAAGCCGAGCCCTGTACCACCGTCTGCTGTGCTGCGTGCATTGTTCACGCGATAAAAGCGCTCCGTAATGTGCGGCACATGCTCTGGCGCAATGCCGATTCCTTCATCTGAAATCGTTAACGTACCCGCCGTCTTGGCAACGCTCGTCTCAATTGTAATCGTGCGTTCTGCCTCGGTGTAACGAATCGCATTTTCTATTATGTTAATGCACACTTGCTCCAATAAAAACGCATCGCCGCGCACAATCCAGTCTTCGTCGATATGCTGCGTAACAATTAGCCGCTTCTCTTCAAGCTTTAGCGATAATACGTCGAGTGCTTGGCGTAACACTTCCGCCATAATGACCGGCTCCTGTTCAACGTTGCGCGTTTGCTGTGCCGTCAGTTGAAGCAGCTCGGACGTTAGCTTTTGCATACGCTTCGTTTCGCTTCGAATAATGCTCCACACATGCTGCTCGTCCTGTACAATCCCTTTTTCAATCCCTTCTGCGTAACCGGCGATGTAGCTTAGTGGCGTGCGCAGCTCATGTGAAACCGTCGCTAAAAATTCCTTCTGGCGCACATCCTCTTGCTCAATTGCGTGTGCCATGTCGTTGAACGCTTGCCCGAGCGCACCGATTTCGTCATTGGATGCTAACGTAACGCGCGTGTCGTAACGACCGTCCTTCATTTTTTGTGCCGCTTCTCGCAAGACAATAATTGGTGCGACCATTTTGCGAATAACGATGTAGCTAACAATAGCCGCCAGAAGCATAAACAGCGCAGCGCCGATAATTGTAATGGACAGCCCTTTTTGCGCAACGACGTCAATGTCTTCAATCGGGTAATATTGATAAATGATGCCTTCTAAACGCTGATTGTCAACAAGTGGATGCACGACCGATAAGACGCGCTTATCAAACATTTCCTCGTAGCCGACGTTGACGACAACTTCACCTGCAATTAATTGCAGGCGCTCATTCGGACCGATAATCGAGCCATGATCCATTTCAAATGGCAAGCACGCGCTTAAATCTTTCGGATCGCGCACCGCAAACACCTCATAGTTTAAAAACTGGCTATGATGCTGCACGAGCTCAATTAATTCATCGGATACATCACCACCTGTATAGAGCGACTGCAATTCCGTACCGACTTCGCGCATATTATCCTCAATGTCATGCACGTACAATTGCTCGTACAAAAAGTTCGCAAAAATGAACATGAACATCAGCGCAATCACTAAAAATAATAAATTTAAGCTAAATATTTTCGTGAAGATGCTTTTCATGCGTTCGCTTCGTAGCGGTAGCCGATGCCCCACACCGTTTTAATATGCTCGCCGACACCGTTACATCCTTTATTTAATTTAATGCGCAACGTTTTAATGTGCGTATCGACCGTACGACCGCTTCCGCTATGATCGATGCCCCATACTGTATGTAATAATTCGTCTCGTGAAAATACGTGCTGTTGATTCGTTAAAAACGTCGCAAGTAGCTCAAACTCTTTTAACGTTAAGTTAACGAGTTCGTTTTTGACCCACACTTGTCGGCTCGCCTTATCTAACAC
>JAXJTE010000098.1:0-3493 GCA_036309765.1 Caryophanon sp.
ATTTTAACGGCATTTTTAAAGCTGTTTGGCGTCACGAAATCGGCAAGCAAATATGCTGAACGCTTACTGTCACACCGCGTAACGTTTCAGCTCATGCATGACGTGCGCATGCGCTTTTTTGACAAATTGCTGCCACAAGCACATGTATTGCAACGCTATAAAAGCGGCGATTTGTTAACGCGCATTACGAGCGATGTCGAAACGCTGCAACATTTCTTTTTACGCGTGCTGTACCCGCCACTTGTGACGATGCTCGTCTTTGTCGCAACGATGATGTTTATGCTCTTTTTCTCACCGTTGCTTGCTGGGCTGTTGTTCATCGGCTTATTGCTAACGACGGTCGTCATGCCGGCGATGCTTTCGATGCGCAAGCTACAAGCCGAGCCGCGCGACGCAACGATTGCGGCAACCGAATATTTTTACGGCTACCGCGAGTTGCTGCTGCATAACGCTCATCAGCAAAAAGAACAGCAATTACGTCAGCTCACAAGCGACTACGCCAAAGCGTTACAGCGCACAAAAAATCGCGAAAGCTCCTCGTACATTTGGAACCAAGCGATTGCACTAACGACGACGTTTTTCATTATTTTCGCCGGTGCATACGCCGTGTCTACTGGCGATATCGAGGGCGTTTACTTTGCACTGCTCATTCTCGTATCGCTCACCGTGTTTGAAACGGCGATTCCAATGGCGAGCGTGCCGACGTTTTTACGCGATACGAAACACGCCGTTGCACAGCTGCACGATATTACCGAAACGGACGAAAATAACGGCTCGGTCATCGCAACGCATGCATGTGCACCGCTTTTACTGCAAGACGTCTCATACACGTATGAACGAAGCACGCGCCCTGCCATCTCACACATTCATATGCACATCGCCCATCAGCAAAAAATCGCAATTGTCGGTTCGAGTGGCTCGGGAAAAACGACGCTCATGCAGCTGCTCATGCACGAAATGGCGCCGACGTCTGGTGAAATATTACTCGGTGACATGCAGCTGCATCAGCTTGAACGTAATTCGTATTACGCCCATATCGGCATGATGCTTCAACACAATCACTTTTTTGCCGGCACGATTCGCAGCAATTTACTACTAGCAAACAAACACGCAACGGACGCACAGCTTATCGATGCACTACAGCGCGCACAGCTCGACAAAGCGCTCGATGCACCGGTGTTTGAAAAAGGACGCAACTTATCGGGCGGCGAGCAGCAACGTCTTGCGTTTGCCCGTCTATTGCTAAAAGGCGGTGACATTTGGCTCGTCGATGAACCGTTCACGAGCGTCGATGTACAAACGGAGGAGCAGCTGCTTGCGACGATGCTGCGTGAAGCGGCGGACAAAACGCTCGTCATCATTACGCATCGCCTCACGAAATTAGCGCAGTTTGACGACATTTACGTCATGGACGGCGGCGAAATCATTGAGCATGGCACACATGAACAACTGCTTGCGAAAAATGCGCTATACGCACGTATGCACGAAGCGTCATAAACACGAAAAACCTTTAGCCTACATTTTCGACTAAAGGTTTTTTCGTTTGCCTTTTTCACCTCTCTAATGTAAAGTTAACTTTACGTAAAGCGAACTTTACTATAAGTAGGTGAAGCGATGAAAAATCATATTAAAGAGCTGCGCGCAACGCATGGATTGTCTCAAGATGCGCTCGCTGAAAAGCTCGGTGTGTCGAGGCAAACGATCATTTCGTTAGAGAAAGGACGCTACAATCCTTCGATCACGTTAGCGTTTAAGCTAGCACGTTTATTTCACTGTCCGATTGAAGACATTTTTATTTATGAGGAGGAGACGCAATGAATAGCAAGCGAACGTTATTTTTACTATTAGGTGTTATCTTTTTGTTAAACGGGCTCATTATTAACGGTGCGAGTATGTATGCAGGGAAATTTCCTGAAGCGCTCATGGCATTTGCGATGGCGGTTATGTCGTTTTTTTTAGCGTATTTATCTCCGCATTTTGCCGCGAAGGACGAGCGCGCACAAGCAATTCGTGAACGCGCTGTTTACATCAGCTACTTTTGGGGCGTCGGTTTTGCCCTATTATTAATGCTCCTCTTTAACCCGATGTCTCCTCTTCAGGTGACCGCGTTCCATGCGTTATCACTGTTTATGGCGTTTTACATTTCGGTCGTCTTTTTAAGCATGGTCTATTACGCAAAAAAATATTGAGTACATACGAAAAGGGCTTGCTTGAACATGTTCAACAAACCCTTTTTTCATCACCGCTGTAACGATTGCAGCAGTTGCACAATATTCATTTTATTCGACTGCCCGATGAGATTGCCGTACTTTTGATCTTTCGCCGCGCGTGCGGTAAACTCGGCAATCCAGTCGATGCGTCCAGCGTCGTCCGCAGCCGTTTCATACATCGTAAAGTTCGGTGCTGCGTTGCCGTTTGCCGCTTGCTTGATATAATCGGTTGCGCGACCGTAGTCAAACGTCATCATCATCATTTCTTGAAACGTCATTGCCCCCGCATCGTGCAGCTCATTTGCCATATCCGTTAACTGCTCAAACGTCATGCTGCGAACGTCGTATCGGCTTGCGATATCCTCGACTGCTGCCTCCACGTCCGTTACGTCCAGCGCCTTTGTTTTTTCGGCTAGTACATTTGCGAACTGCTGCTCCGTTGCGACGTTCGTTTGTTGATGGAAAGCTTCTGTTTGCGCCAAAACGCGACTTACTTGTTGAATCATTGTATGCCCTCTTTTCCTATTGTTGTATGATCGATTGCTTGAAACTAGCTAGCTTTTGAATAAGCACACTGTATGCTTCCTGCTCTTTTTGTGCCGTTTCCATCATTTGTTTATTGCTTTCACGAAACGCTTGAAACTGATCGAAATCGAGTAGGTCGACCGCTTCTGATTGCAGCGTGCCGTCCTTTAACTTCTCCTCATATAGCTTCGTCATGCGCGCAATGCTTTCCTCGCTATATGAAACTTCCTGTAAGCCGAGCGCTCGACCTAAAAACGAACCGACATCGTCTGCTGCACGCAGCTCATCTAACTGATGCTGCACTTGTTCATTCAACAGCTTGTCATTCATTTCATCGGTCGCATGCAGCACACTATCTTTGAACAAATTCGCCTCGTCCTCGTGTCCTGCAAATAAGCCTTGTTGCTCGTAATCCTCATACATCGTGATGAAATCATCGACCGCTTTGCTCGCCGTTTCATAATCGTTGCTATGTTGCATCGTCAGCTTCAAACGTGTTAAATCGTTCGTAAAGTTTTTCAATACGTCATTTGGTGCTTTTAGCTGTAACGTCGATTGGCTCAACGTCGCCGCTGCACCGCCATTACCGATACGTGCCCCTTTTTGCAGCACACTCGTATTAACAAAATTACTTGCGACACTACTTTCATGTATCTTCATGCAACTCACCCCTTACCGCATTTATCGACAAACAACTAATATTTTCTATTTCAAACGCAAATTATTTACAATATTTCGTTTATGTTAAGTAATTGTGA
>JAXJTE010000099.1:0-14687 GCA_036309765.1 Caryophanon sp.
CAACAAATTGGCGATGAAATTGAAAAAGCTATGCAAAAAGGTCGTAACCTTCCATGCATAGCTTTGGATTCATTGTGTAATTTTATGCTCGTATAAATAATCGTACGTAATGTCGACAAATAAATAATGATGATTTGGTAGCTCAATCGAAAACGTACGCGTCATGTCGCCCGTCTCAATGTCGCGGTACACATTCGAAAGTTCGCCCGTTTTACCGTGGCGCAGCTTAATAATATTCATCAAGAAATACGGTCGCCAGCTCCAGTTTTTATGTTTCGCATTCTCCAGCACGAGCCACTCTTCCTTATAGCGCATAATGTTTGGCGATACTTGGAAGCCGTCCTCGTCGGTCATATAAATACGGAATGAATAATCCGTTAATGCCTGTGCAAGCTTCAATAATGATTGCTCGTCGTCCGCTTTTGGCTGACAACGCTCTACAATGCTCGTTAGCTCTTGCTGTAGCGTACGCATCGATTCAAAACGTTGCTTTAACAGTTTTTTCTCCGCTTGAATGAAGCGCACACTTTCGTCATGTAAGCGCTGTTGTAAATTACTTGCCTCGACAAACGCTGCAGCAGGTGGTGTTAAATAACGACCGCTATAGTAGCGCCCGCCGTTTTTCCACGCCGACTGCATATGGTAAATCGTTTCAATGTTGTGAAACAGCAGTGACGAGCCAATGCGAAGTGCGAGTGCGCTAATCGTCATAAATAAATCGTTGTTTGCTCCCCACGAATTATAATCAAGCATCGTCACATCAATTTTTAATACGTGTGGCTTTAATAACAGCACGTAATCTAAATGCGTTTCAGAGCTAATATTGCATAAGCATAGCTTCACCCCGTACGTCTTCAAATAACGTATAGCGTGGTGCAACTGCTCGATATCGTCACAATAGTCATGCTCTGCCATCATCAGGACGATATGATGCAGTCGCTCCTCACTCACATATTTTTGGATGATCGCAAAATAGCTTTCGCCAAAATCCGCCATAAATAAATTCGGATTGATCGGCATGTATAAATCAACTGATAGACGCTCATCTTTAAACTGCTGCAACGCTTTTTTCATTATGAGCTGCTGTAGCTCGACACGGTACTCAATCGGCACCTCATCATCGCATAAAAATGCATCGATATCAGCCCCTTCTAGCACGCCGCTTATTTCATAGCCTTCTACAACATGCGCATTAGCACTATAAATTGGCTCGTAGCGCACCTCGGTTTGTTGCAGCTTCGTTAACAGTTCCATTGTATCCATGTTGTTAAACCCCCAATACGTATCACGTTCCATTTTCTACAACTTAATTATACATGAATTTAAATAATTATTCAAAATGACATCGCGGCGTTATGTTGTCGCCCCGTGCCGCTCACTCGTACGTATTCCCGTTTTTACATCGTTATGAACCATTATGCAAAAACAGTTGCTTTTTTGTCATTGCCCCTTTATAAATGGCGCGATGTGTGGGAAAATTGGTAAGCAGAAAAGGAGTTTTTGTATGAACACGATTATTAAACCATATGATGAATGGGAACCGTATCACGATGTAAACCGATACGGCAAATTAACGTTATCGAACATTGAATTTACGACGACTACATTATGTAATATGCGCTGTGCCCACTGTGCGGTCGGCTATACGTTAACGACGAAGGAAGCCGCCTCTTTGCCGATGGACGACATCATTCGCCAGCTCGATCAAGTCGAAACGCTACGCACGGTGTCATTTACTGGTGGCGAGCCGCTGTTGACGAAAAACGGCATTAAAAAAAATATTTTACCGCTCATTCAATACGCAAAGGAGCGCGGCTTAAAAACGCAAATCAACTCAAACTTAACGCTGCCAATGGAACATTACGAGCTTGTGATGCCTTATTTAGATGTGATGCATATTTCACACAACTGGAAGGACGAGCAAGAGTTTGTTGATGTTGGCTTTAGCATGATGGATAAATTGCCGTCTGTCGATTATCGCAGCAAGCTATACCGTAACATTTTTGACAATGCCCGCGCACTAAGTGATGCTGGTGTGTTCGTATCAGCTGAAACGATGCTTAACCGCAACACGCTGCCGTACTTAAAACAAATTCATCACGAAGTTGCGCACGAAATGAAATGTCAGCGCCACGAAATCCATCCGATGTACGCATCTGATTTTGCGGAAAGTTTAGAGGTCATTCACTTAGATGAATACCGCGACGCTGTGAATCAGTTGCTCGATATTCGCGATGAAAATGTATGGATGCTGTTTGGTACGCTGCCGTTTTACCGCTGTAGCATGCACGCACCAGATATCGCGCTGCTTGACCGCATTGATGCGGCACACAATGTCACAGTACGTAATGATGTAGATGGTCGCTCGCGCATGAATTTAAATATTTTCACTGGTGAAGTGTCCGTTTCAGATTTCTCAGATGACGGTGCGGCGATGAATAGCATTTTAAACAACTTTCTCGTGAACATTTACGACGAATGGCTGCAATCGCGCATATCGAACAGCATTAACTGCCACTGCCCTGCTGTGAAATGCTTAGGCTCAAACATTATCGTAAAAAATATGTATTACCCTACGCACACGTTCGAATCAAATACAGTGCGTTAACGACAAAAGAAGTGTGCTACCGTCTAACTGACCGTAACACACCTCTTTTCATTATGATTCTGATTTCACGTCTTCTAGCTTCATAATCGTCGGCACTTCTGGATAATCCGAGCGCAGCATATCAATCGATAAGTTTAGCTTTTGGAACGGTGCGTACGCTTTATCAATTTCTAAATCCTCTAGCACATTTGCTTGCATCGTTTCATCATTTTGTAAAATTTCGACCGCAACGATGCGCTGATACCAGTTTTGTAGCATTTCGCGCTGTGCATCGGTAAAGCTATCTTGTAGCACCAAATCGGCAATCAGCATTGATACGAGCTGCTGCGCCTCGCGTACGCCGTCAAATTCAGTTAGCTTGCGCGTCGCAAACATAAATGTACGCATATCACGCTGCTGTAAGCTCTTAAAATCTTGAATTTTTTTTAATGCGCTATTTGCACGAGCCTCAACAAATGATTCAATAATGCGGTGAATACGTGGGAAGCTCTCTAGCAACTGCGTCTCAATTGTACGAATGCGCTCATGAATTAAATCGAGTAAGCTGCGCTGTAAATTCAGTTGATTAATGACCTTTGACACATCAAATACATTTTCTGTGCCTTCTTTAAACAATTTTCGAATGAGTAAAAATCCGCCCTTTTGTCTCGTTTCCGTGTGCTGCTGTAGCTTTTTCAGGAGTTCCTGATATTCGCTATATTTTTGGCGGTATTCGCGTAGCACTTGCTGATAATCGCTCGCAACTCTCGTAAATACGATTGTATCGGGCGTTAATAAATATTCACGCGTTTCGATTAAGCGCACAAATTGGAATAGTGTTTGAATTGGTTCAAGCAAGCTGCTGTAGCTTTCATATTCTAGCTCGTACTCCTCCAAAATCGCTTGGTTACGCTTTTGGATTTGCTGCTGCTCCTCGACGTTCGTGTGTGCAAATTCGGCTGCTAGCTTTAACGGCTCACGCTCTAGTAACGATTCGATTTCTAACGTGAAGCGCTCTAGCCAGCGGAATAGGCGGCGTGCGAACTTTTGACTGCGCAATGTACTTTTTTGAATGACTTCTGCGACCGCTTCATCTAACGGTGCAAACTGGGCATCATTTGGCGCACGATCGGCAATTTGTAATAGCTGCTTTGCGTTCACGTAGCGTATATCTCGCACATACGGCGCTATATTTTCATGGTTTTCGTGCGGCTTGTCGCTAAAGTTCACGATACAAACCGGCTTAATGTGGAAGCGCTCGTTTAATAGCTGTAACCACACAATTTCCTCATCGCTCACTTGCTGATCGGCACGAATGACATAAAATACATCGTCTAATCGCTGCATAATCGTATCTGAAATATAGTAATTGGACGTCGATGTCACGTCAAAAGCACGCGCGTCAACAAACGAAACGGGCTCAACGAACGCATTGTCGACCGATACGCTCACAATCTCCATTTGCTCGCGTAATAAATTAGCAGCGAAGCGGTCAGACACCGTCAACAGTTCTAACTTCGACAGCTCAAATACCGCTTCAACACCATCCAGAAATGCGGCTTCAATGTGCTGCTCCTTGCCATATTGCACGAGCGTATGCACCTTCGTACGCTCCTGCTCTCTGCTACACAACACCGGCGCGCGTAAATAGGCATTCACAACCGACGTTTTGCCGACCCCTTCTTTGCCGACGACTAAAACGATTGGATTGCGCTGAGTGTCGGATAGTAATTGCTGTAGCGACTTCGTTGTCGTACGCACGTATGTATTGGATTGCATCGCCTGCGCTATTTGCTCTAGTGATTGGACAATCGTTTCAAAATGCTCATCATGAATCGAGACTAATTCATTTAGCTTCATATGTTGTAGCCCCTTTATTAAACGTTTTATAAGAGTATATCGGATGTATCAGTACTTCTATCTACAATATTCCCAAAAAACAATATTTAAGACCTATTTATCGGGTATTTTTTGTAAAAATAATCTTTTTTTCATGTAGTTTGTGCTTTTTGTGTTTGTAATGCTTGATTTTGTGATAATTAATAGATAAGGATACATGTGTTGATTAGTCAATTGTTTGCATCGGATTACATAGTGAGAACTACTCAGCACACCTCATGTTAAGGAAGGAGTTGAACGTTGATGAACTTATTCACAAGCGCTTGGATCCACCCGAAAATGACGACACGTTACGTCATCGAGTCAAAAAATATGCTGTTTACGATTTTGCTTTTTTTAGCAACGTTGCTCGGCGTATCGCTTACAAGCTATCATTTTAAAGCACAAATGGCACAAACGTTTGAGCCGCTTTCACTCACGCAGTTTCTTATCGTTTACATCGTGGTCATTCCGCTTGCACTTTTATTATTTTTAACATGTGCAGCAATCATTACGACGTGGGTCGGTAAACTATTTAAAGGCACTGGCTCGCTAAAACAGGTGTTTCAAGGCATCGTTGTCGGGCATATTCCGATGCTGCTGCCCGTTCCATTTATGATTGCATGGCTCATTGTCGATGTAAACGGCTTTTTACTTAGCACATCGTCACTTGCTGCGAACGTATCACAGCTTGTCGCAGGGCTTAGTGCCATTTGGGCTTTTTACATTACGGTCGGCACAGTCGCGGAGGCACATCGCTTCTCCTACACACAAAGCATCATGACGTTGTTAATTCCTGCTGCATTGTTCATGGGCTTTTTATTCCTCGTATTATTTACACTTGTCGCCTTCATGACCGGCACATAACAGACAAAAGGCAAGAGCTATTGCTGCATAGCTCTCGCCTTTTTTCATTGTACGTAGCTTAGAAAATGCCTGTTTCCATTTCTTCTTCTGACACGATAACGTACTCAATCGCCGTTAAGCCTGCCACTTGGTGTGATAGCCCTTGGATAAAGACAACCTCGCCGTTATCGCCAAACAGCTTAAAGGCAAACATTGCATCCCCAACAGCCGCATGGAAAATGTTAAAGCTGCTTGCACCAATTTCCCAGTTCACAACATGCTCATCAAACAACGCACCTGTAAACTGCTCGTACTCTACTTTTGTCGGTTTGAAGCCTAAGTCGCGGAAAGAAATAGCCGCTTCACTTTGCTCGTACGCATGATACATGACTAACTCCACTTCACCGAACTCACTTACAAGCCCCGCACGCTTCGTTACACCTGCATCATTTTTAAACGTTACGATATATTGCCCTACATCATACATCGTCAATTCAAATAGCTCGCTATCCTCGTAGTACGTAAATTCATATAACGATTCGTCTAGCGCCTCACCTGAGATGGATTCAATTGCGACATCACTCGGTACAAAGCCGATATCCATCACATCAAAAATAATGCTCGCTGGTGAGATTGATTCGTCCTCTTCAATCATCATTTCCAACTTGCCATTTGTTTCAGTTACCGTAATTTCATAGTTTTGCGAGAAAACGTATTCAATATATTCATCTGTTTCACGGTACGCTGAAATCGTTAACGTCGACTTCCCTTCACGTAACCCTTCGATGACTAAATCGTCGCCTGAACGGTGCAGTATTGCGACCGCATCATCTGGACCAAACACATAGCCGTCTAGGAACGTGACATTAAAGTCTGACGGGCGTAAACGTTTTACGACGCGCTTTTCCATGACTTGCTGTGCGCGGTGAATGAACGTTGCGAATTGTCCGCGTGTTACAGGGCTATATAAATCGAATATGCCATCTTTACCGATTGTAATTTTATGTTCATACAATGCACCGACATATGGCTGTGCCTCTGAATCGACAACGACATCAGAAAATGGCAGTGGCGTATTTTGATAGCTGAGTGCAAAAGCTTTCGCAAGCATACGCGCCATTTGCTCACGCGTCACACCACGTCCTGATCGAAATGAGCCATCTGTAAATCCGTTAATAATTTGCGCATTTTCAAGTGCTGCAATTTCCTTGTAATATGCATGCCCAACTGGTACATCTGAAAAGTTTGGATTTTCCACGTCATTCGTATCTAACTCCATTAACTTCACTAACGTTTTCACCGCTTGTCCACGCGTTACGATGACACCTGGTCGAAACGTGCCATCTTCAAACCCTTGAAGGATTCCTTGCTGCTGCAATGCTTCAATTGCTGTGTGATGTGAGTTTGATGGTACAACATCTGAAAACCCTGCACTTGCAGGCGTGACAGAGCATACAGTCATCGTGACAGCTAGCGTCATCGCTAATGTGTTAAACCATAATTTCTTCATACTTTCCACTCCCTATTACGTGCAACCATTGAGCACATTTGTTCCATTATTTTATGTGTAATCCTCACATATATACACAACGTTGAACTACTTTTTGGCTGCAATTCCTTTAGACGTATTCGTACATGTGCGTTTTACTTTATTGCATAATGCATCACTTCGTATATTTAAGTTTATTGTAACACATCATGCACATCGTTTAGCGAAATTCCTCACGTATTACGCTGTATTTTTATGTAATACGACGTTACAGCACCCAAATCCACCAAAGGACAAATTGGAAAATAAACACGGAAAGCGGAAAGACTGCAAGAACGAGCGGCATGACCTTTCTAAATGTATATAAAACATCGATTGTGCTAGCACGCCAACATAAAAAAACAGCATATGCCGACATGCCTAACACTGCGAATGTTACCCATCTCATTAAATAACGGTGCAGCGAAATGCCCGTCTGTAAAATCGTTTCAATGCTTGATGCCATCGTTAACGCAAGTAATGTCATCACAATACTCGTACAAATACGCACGACATATGGTTTTGGCAATTGTATATTTTTCATTTCAATTCCTCCTACATTGCTATTATCAATTGTTTTGACAAAAATTGCACGAAAAAATATACAATGTATACGTAATAAATCATCATTTCATGTAAACATCGAAAAAACACCATCTGAAACATCTCTGCTTCAAATGGTGTTACCGTTTTATGACATGCTTGCGATCGCGAGTAATACCCAGCCTGCTAAAAAGAATACCCCACCAATTGGCGTAATCGCACCGAGCTTTTTAATGCCCGTCACATATAATACGTATAAGCTACCCGAGAAAAATACGATGCCTGCGATAAAGCAATATGCCGCCCATGACAGCTGCGTGCTAGCGCCAAATAATGCGTCGTTACTCAAAATGCCGACTGCTACAAGCGCTAACGAATGATACATATGATACTGTGTCCCTGTTTCCCATGTTTTTTCGTAGCGTTCCTCTGCGAATTTCCCCTTTAACGCATGTGCTCCGAATGCACCAAGCGCAACTGCAAGAAATCCTAAAATTGCTCCAATTCCAATCATGCTAAAAAACCCCTTCCAACTTATTCGTCTCAAGTGTAGCGACAAACGAACGGTCGCACAATAGCTTTTTGCCGCACCGAGCGCTTTTTCGATTATAATAAGTTGTAAGAAAAAATATTTCCTTACTTTTTTTCGGTAACAACGCATGTTACAATTTGAATAGTCTATTAAGGGAATGAAAAAGATGGTTCGAAACAGTACATTATTTTGCTTTATTGTATTTTTAGCTTTCGGTGTCGCAGCGTACATGACGTTTAATGTGCTATTTTTCACATTAGCAATGCTCGCAATCGGCATTATGACGGCAATTTTCGCTGTCGACGCATTAATGGGAAGTCGCATTTGGGAAGGGCTTATACATACTGGCTTAACGGCGCTCTTTTTAGGATACGGCTTTTTCGGTGAATATTTATTACAGCTTTTATAAACGATTTAGGCAAACATCATTTGAGACAGCTTCGTTTCAAATGATGTTTTTTTTATGAGTTTCGACGTGTCAATCACAAACATAATAGTCGCAATTCATTTATTTCTTCAAAAACACTGGTTAATGTTGGTGAATTGTTTCACAATGTTTTACAATATAAAGTAACATTTTGGATTTGAAAGGGGAATTTTAGTGTGAATTTGCCACATATGCTCGTTACATGTCAAGCATACGCTGCGATGTGTGAACAACGACGACCATTCATCGATGAGGAAGTAACGAAACTCCGCCTAGAGCGCTGGACACTCGCACACTGTATGCCATTTTTGTATACAGTATATACACAAAACAAAGCCGATCACCTGTACATTGCCCAGCACATGCAGCACGACATTGAGCAGCAGCTATTTGCGCAGCTCGACACGCCGTATGATGCACGCGAGGAATGCCATACGCTATTTGACGATTTATTGTATCCGCATGCTTCAAGCGACGCCATTTCGTTATATAATAGCTTGCCACTACCGCTCTATATCGATATTTTAACGACGCTTCACAACCGCTCACAGCTGCTGCATGAGCGCATCGATTACAAAATTGCACTTGGACAAGTTGCCCTAGCGACAGAACGCACAGAACTTGCCCAAAGTCTTTTTGTGTGCGCTTGGCTCGATACGACATTTGCACAGCTTCAAGCACAGCAAACACCTGACCGAACGTTCGATTGGATTTTACAGTACAACATGAACGATACGACGTGCCAAAATGAACTGCTGGCCTCACTTTGCGCGCGCCGTACGTTTGCGACCGACTTTGAGTACGGCTTGCACTTCTTTTTACACGAGCCGCTATCAAACATGACGATCGCCGAGCAATGCTTATCATTGTTTGCGGTGTATTACGACGACGCTATTCACACGCCGCAGTTTTCACAAATTGAGCAGCGTTTCATTGACTTGCAGCGAAAGCCACATGTCAAAGCCCAATTTTGTAACATTCAGCAACTGTTAAAGCTTTACAACAATGAACAGTATGAGCTACTACTGCCGCTCTTACAAGAACTCGCAACGCAGCAACATGTCTTTGCACTGTCGATGCTCGGGAAAATGTATCAAAAAGGGCAAGGTGTCACGCCGCATATGTTTACGAGCTATGAATACTTAAAGGACGCGTACTTGTTAGGCGATGACGATGCAGCGATGCATTTGGCCGATGTTGCCGCTTCGATGCCGCACGCACTACAGCACCAAATCGTTCAAAAAATGCACGCAATCATTACCGAAAATACATCGCACGAATCGATTCCGTCTTGCTTAATTTATGGCAAATGGACGCTGCTCCATGGTGCGCCATTTAACCTGGAGCAAGCGACGTTTTTACTCGAACATGCATTTTTACACGGGCTGCAATTTGAAAAAATGCACGCGGCGTATTTATTGTCTCGCCTATACGTTAAAACGGACGCTACTGCTTCAAACGAATGGTATGACATCGCCGAGCAGTACGGGCTGACGCAGTTTAAACATTTGCTGGATTAACGACGAAAGGAGCTGTTCGAAATTCACTTCGAACAACTCCTTTTTTCATTCTATATTAGCGAGATGCTTTTGGTGGTTGACACACTTCACATTTACGCTGATGATTTTCTTTAAACTTCTTCCACGGCTTTTCAAACGTCTTGCCACAAGCGCATTTAAATTCAAGCTTTTGTGAGAAGCCACTGTATTCTTTCGTCAATAATTCACTGTCTGAATTTTTTTCGACGAATTCTTTAATTTCCTTTAACGTCCATCGTTTACCCATCGTTACACCTCCGTTATACATAAGAATCCATTATAGCACGCAAATGAAGTGTTGACGATTATTTTATTGCGTCAAGCATCGGCTGGAGGAGCGCAGCAGTTTCGGCGGCGGCTTGCTCTACTGTTTCACGATTCGTCTGCTGCCACTGTGAAAATGCTCCGTAAATCGCCCAGCTAATCATTTGTCGCTCACGCTCGCTGCTTGCTGGCAAAACACGTGCGAGCAATGCTTTCGTTTCATTTTTAGCGACTTCTTCAATCATGCTCGCAAACGAATCGTAGCCTTTTCGACAGCCGCTATGCATCGCGTCATGCACGTTCGCAATGCCTGTAAACAGCTCCTTTATTAGCTGCTCCCCTACTGTCTCGCTCGTCGCCTCGGCAAGCTGCTCCTCAATTAACTGCTGTAGCACCGTGTCGAGCAGCTCGTATTTATCGACAAAATGCGCATAAAACGTCGCGCGGTTAATGTGTGCTGTTTCGGTAATCATCTTCACTGAAATGTGTGAAAAATCGGTCGTGCGAATTAATGTATTAAAGCTATCAACAATGAGCTGTCTCGTTCGAATTGTACGCGGATCCATTTGCCGCACCTCCTCTTTACAACGATTATACAAAACTGTCGTCTAAGCAACAAAGCGCACACTCTGTCCATTGTTTACCAATTTCTTTCGTTCTATACTAAAGTCAACAACAAACGAGGAGTGACGATGATGAAAATAAAACAAATTCCACTACAAGCAGGCGACGGTCGCCATTTACATTATGCATTACAAACACATGATTTATACGACAACGATCCGTTCATCATTTTAGCTGACGACCGCTTCGCTCATAACACATTTGCCGATCACCCACATAAAGGCATTCAAACGGTAACGTACGTGCTTGACGGCAATTTAACGCATTATGATTCGAAAACAGGTGGCGGCGGTCGCTTACATGCAGGTGACTTCCAAATTATGACGGCAGGGCGCGGCATTATTCATAATGAAAATCCAGACGCTGGTGAGGACGTGCGCGTACTACAGCTATGGGTGAACTTATCAAGCGAGCATAAAAAAGTAGACGGTCATTATGAGGACTTACCGAAAGCGAGCATTCCACGTGTGACGCTAGAAAACGGGCATATCGACGTATTAGCAGGCACAATTGACGGCGTATCCTCACCGCTCACACTGCTTACACCGTTCTTTTACGGCAATGTCGAGCTACAAGCAAATGCGGCTCATACATTCACCATTCCTGCGTCGTATAATTCATACATGTACGTGTTAGACGGCGCGTTCACAATTGACGGTGAAACAGCGCGTGCGTACGACTTCATTCAGCTTGACCGAAGCGACGCCGAGCAGCACGTAACGATTCAGGCAACATCTAATACGCGCTTCGTCATCTTTAGCGGCGAGCCAATCAAAGAGCCCATTGTGGCACAAGGTCCGTTCGTGATGAACACAGCAGAGGAAATTCAGCAAGCGTTTCGCAGCTATCGTGACGGCTCATTTTTAGACGGAAAATCGTATTAAAATACGTAAAATATAACAACGCAGCTAACATAACTATGGTATAATGAATATTCATATGAAGAGGTTGTTCGCAAAATGATATTGCGAACAACCTCTTTCGTGTTTTCAGAAGAGTTGCAAGGGGGAAACATTGTGGACACATATACAAATTTACGTGCTGGTGAAAAAGGTGCGTACTTGTCAATTGTTGCGTACATTTTTTTAAGCACATTAAAGCTTGCGTTTGGCTATATCGGTGACTCGCAGGCGCTACGTGCAGACGGACTAAACAACTTAACGGACATTATCGCCTCGATTGCGGTACTTGTCGGACTGCGTATTTCGCAGCGACCGCCAGATGATGACCACCAATACGGACATTTACGCGCAGAAACGATTGCGTCACTGATCGCCTCATTCGTTATGATTTACGTTGGCATTGAAGTATTAACGACCGCTGTGCGTAGCCTATTTGAAACAAATCACGGCAATCCGGATACGTTAACGATTTGGGTATCATTATTTAGTGCGGTTGTGATGTATGCGGTGTATCGCTACAATTTACAGCTAGCCGAAAGAATTAAAAGCACAGCCGTAAAAGCAGCGGCGTACGACAACCGCTCCGATGCCCTCGTCAGCATCGCAACCGCTATCGGTATTACAGCGGCCATCGTCGGCTTACCGATTATCGATACAATTACGGCGTTCATCGTCGGCATTATCATTTTAAAAACGGCGTATGACATTTTAAAAGAAGCGATTCATTTACTAACGGACGGCTTTGACCACGACATTTTAGAGCGCGTGAAAATCGAAGCAGCTCACATTCCGCAAGTGCGAGAAGTGCGTGACGTGCGCGGTCGCCAACACGGAAGCTTAATGCTGCTTGACGTGACGGTCGCCGTTAATCCGAACTTAAACGTGCGCCGCTCCCACGAAATTACCGAGGAAATCGAGGCGTACATTCGCACAATTGATCCAAATGCATTGGCGTTTGTGCATATCGAACCGTATGACCCGAAGGAAATTATTATTTGCGAAGACGATTATCATTTTTAAACAGCAAAAGGCTTGCTCGAACAATTTTGTTCCAGCAAGCCTTTTGTCGTTATTTTACACGTTTAAAGCGCTCACATACGAGCAACATATCGTCTGAAAATGCTTCTCCGTGTTGCGGCAGTGGATCGCCTAATTTATCGTACAGCACTTGCGCTGAGCATGTTGCCGTTTTCGTACCATTAACGACGTAGCTGCCTAATTCATCGGCAAGCTCCTTCGTATGCGCAAACGAAAATGCTTCATATAGCTCTGCGTTTGGGTACTGCTGTAAAAATTGAGCCCAGTACTGTGTTGCTTCGTTCATTGCTTTGCCTCCTGTATAATGCCTACGATGCGCCCGTCTTTTTTAATGCGTAGCCCGTTTAATTGCCCGCCGAATACACAGCCACCATCAATGCCGATGTATTTGCCATCGTTTGAAATCCAAATGCCGTGGTGCTCCTCGTGATTTCCATGCTTCTCTTCCTCATTTCGAATGCGAGCGGTCGGCGTATGCCCGAAAACATTGCGCAGCCCCGAGCCATTTTCCTTACCGTAGTGCTGGCGAATCCATAAAAAATGCTCCTCGGTGCTTTCTTGCCACGTCGTATATTTTGACTGGAAGCCTGCATGTGTAAACAGCACTTTGCCCCATTCGTAATAGAGCGGCAAGCTTTGCAAAAACGCAAGCTCTTTACTATAATGCGTCGCCATGTAGTTTGCTTGCTCCTCGCGACTAAGATGTGGCACTTGCTCGCCGATAAACGATGCGAGCGTTTGCTGACCGCCGTTACGCAAAAAACGCTCTGCTAACGTGCCACGTGGATTTCCCACAAATTCTCCGAGCATCGCATCATGATTCCCCTTTAACACGATGACTTGCTCTTTATATGTATGACAAAGTTGTTGTATATGTGCCATGACCTCTTTTGATTTCGTACCGCGGTCAATGTAATCCCCCATTAAAATTAATTGCTCATTCTCTGCGTCCCAATGCTTCAGTAGCGCAACAAACTCATCGTAACACCCATGAATATCACTTACACAAAATGCTTGATTCATACAAACTGCTCCCTTCCATCCAATACGACGATGTACTCGCGTTATTTTCCCTTTGTACTACTAGTTTATCACATGTTATAGCTGTTGTTACAGTACGATATTTTTTTCTTTTCAAAATGCCTCTTTAAGCTGTTATATAACAAAGAAAAAGTGCAACGATGTAAACGCGTCGTTGCACTACTTTTTTACGTTTCCCACAAATGCTCCGGCGTACGAATGACGAGTACATCACACGTCGCTGAGCGCACAATCGCTTCTGACACCGATCCGACGAACATGCGCTGTAAGCCCGACTTGCCACTTGCCCCGCAAATAATTAAATCGGCATCTACGTCCTTCGCATATTCTTTTACGATAAAGTTTTTCGGTGAGCCAATTTCTGCTACAGCACGAACAAACTGCAAACCGTAATCTTCTGCCTGTCGCTCAAATCGTGCAAGCAGCTCATCTGCCTCACGTTGTACGCGTTCTAGTGTACCACTTTCCATGCCGCTATTTAACGGCGACAGCACCGACGAATCCATTACATGCACAATATGCAGCGTCGAGCCAATGTTGCGGCTTGCGATGCCTAATGCGGTTTGAAATGCATACGACGCTTCACTCGAATGATCCACCGCAATAATAATTTGCTGATACAATCTCGTCATACTAACGCCCCCTGTTTTATGTTGTGAATGCTGCATCACATATTGAACCTATTTACTGCATATCTATTCCCATGTTCGGCGTCGTTACAAACATCGTGAAAACAAAAAAACGCAAGAAGCCGTATTGACTTCTCGCGCATCTATTAACCGAAGCGTCCTGTAATGTAGTCCTCTGTACGTGAATCGTTCGGCGTTTGGAAAATAACGTCCGTTTCGTCGTACTCGATGACTTCACCGTTTAAGAAGAACGCGGTTTTATCTGAAATACGTGCTGCTTGCTGCATGTTGTGTGTCACGATAACGATTG
>JAXJTE010000100.1:0-2839 GCA_036309765.1 Caryophanon sp.
CGTATTTTTCGTCACGATTGCGGTGTCGGGCCCTGGCAAAATGATAAGCAGCACACAAGCAATCATAAACAATGCGATATCTGTCATATTTTTCACTCCTCGTAAGAAATTTTGTTGATTATACCATTTTCCACGCAAAAAAAGCAGTAGGAACGAATCCTACCGCTTGTGTGCTTCTTTCATTACGTTCACGTACGAATACCACATGTACACGCTCGCTCGCTTGTTCATGAACTTCACATGATACAACATGCCATCGTAATAAAAGTCAATTTTATGATGCTTATGGATGCTTATATGTTGAATATTCGCAATCGCTAAACGTAGCTCGCGATCAGCAAACGTGAGTACGAGCAATTCGCCGTCACACGTCATGCTCGCCTTGCCCTGCTTCGTTAACTGTCCGTTGTCTGTTTCATACAGCAGCGTCACGTCATCTCGCAGTGCCTCACTTATATGCTTCGACTTGCTTGCAGTACGCCGTAAAAGCTGTTGCTGCCATGCGTTCCATTCGTCAATGCGTGCAAAATGAAGCGGCTCGTTCACCTGCGTAAACAGCCCCTCGACCGTGTAGCGCACCTCGTAGTTGCATGCTTGGCACGTAAGACGATCGTCATGTGAATGCAGCTTGCCCACTTCCTCACAGTGCGGACATGCAAATAAATAACGCTCTAAATGATGCGCTAAATTTTTGCCTGCATACGTCGTGCGTGTTTCGCGCTGCCACGCAAAGTCGTCAAGCATGAGCGCCTCCGTTAATGCTTCATGCACCGCGTCCGTTGATAACGCTTTCATATCCTGCCCATCAAATAGGCGCTCTAACGATACGGTCACTTTCCCTTTACGTACCGACGTTGCCCAGCGTGGATGACTTAGGTAGCCGCCGCGAATTTTCGCCACAACGATTGGCACGTTTAACGATTGCACAAGCTTTGCCGTCGTATATACAAGCGGCTCGGTGCGACCATTCCACGTACGATTGCCCTCTGGAAACAGCCCGATGACACGATTTGCTTTTTTCGCTCGCACTAAGCCACGCACCGTCGAACTATCAGCGCGTGATTTCGTCTTCGAAATCGCACCTGCGTACTCAAGCACTCGCTTCATAATTGGATTGCGAAACGCTGGAGCGGCGGCGACGAAGCAAATCGGTTCCTCGACGTAGCAATTAATGAAAAATGGGTCCCAGTTCGTCACATGGTTGCCGACAATAAT
Organism: Caryophanon sp.; assembly: GCA_036309765.1. Classification (GTDB taxonomy): domain Bacteria; phylum Bacillota; class Bacilli; order Bacillales_A; family Planococcaceae; genus Caryophanon. The sequence goes on from JAXJTE010000100.1 coordinate 1,216, forward strand.
GTATGGCGGCTTCATGCCAAGCGTGTCGTTGCGCTCAACTTCGACGTTATACGTTGCTTCAATGTATGCTCGAATCGGCGTCAGCAGCAACTTTTTTTCAAAATCGCTTAGCCTTCTTTCAATGCTCATGTTTTCACTACTTTCTAAATGCTGTACAATTGCCGCTTCATAACGGTTTACACGCTGTAAAATACTGTCTACTTATCTCGCTTGATATTATAACAATAATAAAGTTATTTTATAATCTTTTTTTCGTGATGCGCAACGTCATTTCAACAATTTTTAACACATTGTATTATGAATATGTATAATTGACGAAAATGTCCGCATAACGAAAAAACCATTCAATCGACGTGCGACTGAATGGGTACGATTTTATTTCTCTTTTTCCTCGTTCATGCGTAACTTACGCTCTAGCAAGTAAATGCGGTATTTGTAAATTGCATAAATGGCAATCGCAATCGCAAGTACGATGATGAACGGCTGTAAATATTCTTTAAATAGTTCACCCGCTTGCTCCCAGTTTTCGCCAAGCTTCATGCCTAAATACACATAAAGTGCCGTAATTGGCAGCATTGCACTAAACGTATACGCAGCAAATTTCACAACGTTCATTTTCGTCATGCCGCATGGTACAGAAATAGCTGTGCGCACGACTGGTAAGAAGCGCCCGAAAAATGCCACGCCCGCACCGTACTTCGCAAAGAAACGGTCCGCCGCATCAATTTGCTTTTCGTTCACTAAAAAAAACTTGCCGTACTTAATAACAATTGGGCGACCGCCGTAACGACCGACTGCGTATAATGTTAACGGTCCGATTGTGCCACCAATTGTTCCGGCAATGACCATTAACACGTACTGAAACTCACCTTGAGAAATCCAATAGCCTGCAAGCGGTAACACCACTTCCGCTGGGATAAATTCGAAGCAAAGCGCAAGCAGTACCCCAAAATATCCAAAGCTTTTGAAAAACTCAACCATCGACAAAATGATTGTATCTAACAAACGAAATCAACTCCAACTTTTATATATGCTCGCTACGTAGGACGCACTACGCAACCTTTAGTTCCACATTCCATTTTTCCATTATAACGTTTTGTTGCATCGATGCGCTATAAAAAACGTTTATTTCGTATACGTGACGGACTTTCCGACAGTTTCGATAATAATTGGAACAGTTGCTACAAAATAAAATATTTTTCATAATCAAAAAACAGGGTTGACTAATAGGTTTTATTAGTTTAGTCTAATAATAAGCAAAAAATATACGCGCTGATCAGAAAAACTGAAGGCTGCATACAATACTCCATACAAGTTGTACGACGATTTTGCCGTGCATGTGGAGATGTATGCAGCCTTTTTGCTTTTCACTTACAAAGGATGGGGGAATTTCATATGAACAAACGATGGTCAACTTTACTTACAGGGGCATCACTTGCATTATTACTCGCTGCATGCAGCAACGACGAAACAGAATCTGTAGAAGGGGCAAAGGAAACAGAGGCAGTCGAAAAAGTAGAACTACTTAACGTGTCGTACGATCCAACACGCGAGCTGTATGATGAATTTAATGCAAAGTTTAGCGAACATTGGGAAGCTGAAACCGGACAGGAAGTAACGATTC
>JAXJTE010000101.1:0-2072 GCA_036309765.1 Caryophanon sp.
GTCTTGACATGCGTACATTCCTTTTTTATTTGACGTCGTCGTAATAGCCTGCCGGATCGCGGTCACTGCCAAACCACACATGCGCATAGCCACCATCAATGCCAACACCCATCGTCGTCAACATCGACCATGCACCTCGACTGGCCATTAACTGCTCATGCCCAGCCGATTTGCGCCATAGCTCAAACGCTTGCCCTGGCGCCATTTTCCCATTCGTCCACGTTGAAATTTCGTAGCCATTGCCTTTATAATCGGTCAATTCACGTGGCTTTGACCACATCAGTGCCGCATATAAATGGTCGGGCGTATAGCATAATGGCACCCAATCACCATTTGCCGACCAACTATGCAAATTACATTTTTGCCCGAGAATATTCGTCTCCTTCCCTGGATTATATGCATTCGAATCTACTACATGCGCTCGTGCAACTGCCGTTAGCGACTTCGAAATCGTTAAACGCTTTAAACCGAGCGATTCGCGGTACGCATTAATGCGCTTTGCTAACTCTTGCTCATTTGCTGTTAAGCCGTCTACTTGTGGCTCAGACTCCGGTATGACTTCAGGCGCTGGCTCTGGTTGTGGCTCTTCTTCCAATGGGATTAGCTCAGGCTTTTCTTCCACTTCTTCCGGCTTTTGCTCTGGCAATTCCGCTAATGCCATTTCCTTCACTGTAAACGTTAAAATACTCTCCTCTTGTAACGCCACTCCTTCCGCCGATGTTACAGCAGTTGGGATGACAAGCTCATAACGTTCCCCTGCTACGTAGCCTTCTGTCGGTGCTTCGATTTCGATAACGGTTGCGCTCGTCTTTTTCGCCGCAAACACTTGCTTTTGCTGCTGCGCGTTATACAACGCCGCATGCTCCTTAAACGATACTTCGTCTACTTCCTCGTTAAACGTAATGCTCCACGTATGTGCTGCGTCCACATCTGTTTTCGTCCATTGTGCGGCGCTCGTTCCTACTGTATATATGAAAAAAGCACTCAATAGTATTAGCAACTGCATATATTTCTTCATATAACCTCCCCTTTCAACTATGCATATATTATGTTACGGCTACCATACCAGGCATCATCTGAATATATTAAGTTTTTGAAAGAAAAAGCCTTTATTTCCTACTAAAAAATCACAAATATAGCCTAAAACAAATAATTATATCACGACAAAGTATTATCAAAAATAGAATACTAGTTATTTAAACCTAATGCATGGTCATTTACGAAACATGTACAAATTACACATAACGAACTAGTTCTTTCGCACACAAAAAGCCTGAGAGTTTCCTCCCAAGCCGTTTTCATTACTTCTCGTTTTCTGCCATTTGATCGAGCATCGAAATCGTCTCAATTAAATGGTTATTAAAAATTTCACGCGCAATATTCAACAAATCAATAATCATCGGATCGCGCAACGAATAGACGACGCGGTTGCCATCCTTTTCGCTATAGACGATGTTTTTGCTGCGTAAAATGCTTAGCTGCTGTGACACGGCCGAGCCTTCTGAACCGATGAGCGTCTGTAGCTCGTTCACATTTTTGTCGCCCTCTGCAAGCAGCTCCAATATGCGAATGCGTAGTGGATGTGCCAACGCTTTAAAAAAATCCGCTTTAAATTTTTGTAATTCTAAGTTCATCGTTTGCTCCCTCATTTGTTTGTGGCATTGACAGCTGCTGACATTCACGGAACGCAAACTGCTGACAGCCGACGCATTTCTTTAAGTTTATATGATGGAGCGCATAAAGAATAGCCTCACCTGTATGCTCGAAAAAATGCGGCTCGCCAATTTCGTCGTACAAGCCTGTTTTTTTCAGCAAGCTACGCGGCTGTTGCTGAATAGCTGAAATAATAACCGTACCACCTTTTTCTTGAAACGCATGGACGACGCTCGCCATATTCGTTGCACCGGTCGTATCGATGTACGGCACTTTCCCAAGTCGAAACAGCACAATCGTCGCCTCTGGATGGACAATTTGCTGAATCGTTTCTTCAAATTGCTGCGCCGAGCCGAAAAATAACGGCCCTTCAATCGTACAAATCGTCACTTGTGGGCAGTCGCGTCCTGCTGCTACGA
>JAXJTE010000102.1:0-10358 GCA_036309765.1 Caryophanon sp.
ACCATATACAGCAGCAGCGAGCCCATTTGATTAAACAGTGACGTATCAAACTGAATGCCGATAACTGTACCGACGATGACCACGCCGATATTTAAAAATGGGGCAGGCCACTTTAACGCGCCTTTATAAATAAATTGTGTAAGCATAACAAAAACAATTGGACCGAGCATCCATGGAATCGGAATGTGGAGCTGCGCAAATAACGCGCCACCGATACATGCGATGATGAGTACTTTCATGATGGCGAACATCCTATCACCCCTTAGTATAAAGAAGAGAAAGAACTGCCTGAAAGGATATACCTTTTAGACAGTTCTTACTTTCATGAGTTAGATTCAACAAGTTGTTTCTTCTGTGCCTCGCGATCTACATCGTCGCGGCGGTAGTCACCCCAGTAAGTAGAGCCGTTCTTTAAATATTCCTCATATGACCACTTTACTGGTTCCCAATCTGGCTCGAAAATTAAGTATCCGTTTGTGAAGATTTCTAAACGTAAGCCGCTTCCTGGGTCTTTTACGTAAATGTACATCGCTTGTGAAATACCGTGTTTACCAGGACCAACGAAGCTTACATCCTCTTCGCATAAAATATCCGCAGCACGTAATAAGTCTTGTGCGTTGTCTAACCAGTACGCGATATGGTGCATTTCGTTCGGTGCTTTTGAGCGATCTGTCGAGATAACCGCTACATCGTGTACTAAGTTTGTTACTGATAACCAGCTTGCTACTTGTACATCGTCTGGATTTACGAAATATTCACGTAATTTGAAGCCTAATGCATTTTGTAAGTATTGTACGATTTCTGCATTATCGTGTGAAGTCTGTAAGTTAACATGGTCGATACGACGTGGTGATACGCCACGAGCCCATGATTTGTATGTTTGGTTTTTCAGTGCAGATTTGCGAGACTCGTCTGCTGGTGTTTTTTCCATATCATAGTATAACTCAAAACGGTGGCCACTTGGTAATTCAAAGCGTACTGCTTCACCTTGTGCTACTTCTTCGCCTGGCTTGATCCAACGTACTTCCGTGCCTGCTTCTTCTAACAGCTTTGCAAATGTTGCAACATCCTCGCGACGCTTTGTACGCCATCCGATGTGGTCGATGTAAGACGTTTCGCCAGCAGTGATTGATAATGTGTGGTGTTCGAAGTCGCCCCATGCACGTAAGTAATGTACGCCGTCTACTACTTCTGTTTCCTCTAAACCAATTGTATCACGGAAGAACCATAAAGATTTTTCTAAATCCTCTGAAACTAATGCAACGTGTCCTAATTTTGCGATTTCTGGTGCGTAAAGAAATTTTTCCATGGATAGTTCACCTCATAAGTAGTTTTTTTATAGTGATATATGTTCTCTGCGTTAGCCCGTATGATGTATTAACCTTGAATGTTTGTTTCAATGCCGAATAGGTGACGACCGTAGCCTGTTACAGCATCTTCGTATAACGATGTAATATGTGTTGCGATTGCGATTAAGTCGCGTGCCATAATTTCAACTGGATGACCTTTTAATAATGCATGGCCGCCAAGTGTAATTAATGCTTTCACACCGATATTTGTTGATTTGTCGATGATCGATGCGCGAATCGCTTTGTAGCGCGGACCTTCGTAATTGCCGCCTTTATCGCTTTCCATTAAGTGAATGTATTGGCGCATTAAGCCTTCTACTGCTTCAAGCTCCATATGTAGCTCGGCTAATACACGCTGGCTCGATGGCGATTCATTTTCCTTCACACCTGAGAAGCGTACGCGTCCTGCTGTGTGCTTTGCAAATTCATCAACGACGCGACGAGCGCCACCAACTGCCATTGCAGCAAACCCTACGTAGAAGCCAGGGTAAAATGGTGTATTGTAGTATAAGTAATCTTCATCGTAGCTTTCTGTTGCCGCTTCTGGTGGCTGGCTGCAGTCGATAATTTGGCTAAAGCGTAAAATCGCCTCTTCTTTTACGAATACGTTGTCTACGATTAATGTGTTACTGCCTGATCCGCGTAAACCGAGCGCATCCCAGTTTTTCACAATTTCTAAATCGCTTACTTTTAATAAAATCCCGACACGCTCTTGTTTGTCTGAGCCGTCAAACTTCATAAATGCGCCAACGCCTACCCAATCCGAATAGTTGATACCGCTTACAAAGTGATACGTACCTGACACGCGGTAGCCGCCTTCGCATTTCTCTACTTTACCGATTGGCGCGAATACGTCTGCAACGAAGCCTTCACTTTCGATAATTTCATTGCGTAGCTCCTTCGGTAAGTAGCAAACCCATGCGTTATGTGCTGAGAAGAAGTACGTAATCCATGCAGCTGATAAGTTGTAGTAACCAACTTTACTTACTAAATCAACGATTGTTGTCCAGTCAAGCTGTGGATGACCGTATTCTTTCGGTAAAATTAAGCGATGAATTTGTTCGTCGCGAATTAATTGTGCTACTTCTGGTGAAATCGTTGCGTCAAGGTCTGCTTGTGCAGCTTGTTCCTCTGCCAATTTCCCAATGCGCGTAGCTTTCTCCATCATTTCTTCGTATAAAGATGTTCGGTTGTTTAAAATGACCATGCGTATCACCTCATTCAATTAGTTTGGCACTGCTGTTTTTACTTGTAAAAAGTCGATGACAAGATTGTTGACGATTTCCGGTTGATCCGTTTGGCATTGGTGCCCACAGTCGTCTAAGTAATGGAATGGCACGTTCGGCAGCATTTCTGCAAGCTTTTCGCCAACTTCCACTGGTGCTACGTGATCTTGCTTACCCCAAATGAAGATGCTTGGAATGTCGAGCTTCGGTAATGCATCTTTTAAAGAGTAGCGAGTCCATAGCTTCGGCTCATCATTCATACGCGCAATATATGCATCGAACGCGTCATTTGCTTCTTTTACGCCTGGACGAGTTGCCGCAGTGTGACGAAGCTGAATGAGCTCTTCTGGTACTTCTGTGCCGTTTGCGATGTTGCGTGTCATGAAGCTACGTAAGGATTCTTCCGTGTAGTCATAGCCAATTACTTCTAAGAACGAACGCATTTTGCGAAGCGGCTTGTCATGCATTGCTTGATACACCGTGTTCGAGCCGATGTATACAATTTTGCCTACCTTTTCAGGATGGTCGATTGCATATTTTGCGGCAACGTATGCACCTTGTGAGTTACCAACTAAGTGCACCTCGTCTAAGCAAAGCGCCTCAATAAAATCATGTACATGATCCACTAAGCTTTGATGACCATTTACTGGCCAAGCGTGCTCACGAGTATCCGTGAAGCCCATCGATAGCTGATCGACCGCAAATGCGCGGAAACCTGCTTTTGCAAGTGCTGGTAACATTAAGCGCCAGCCTGCTGCACCACAAGCACCTGGACCTGCGCCGTGTAATAAAATAACAGCGGGACCTTCTGTGCCTGCCCATGAATAATGCGTTTTTACACCATTTGCTAATACCCAACTATTGTGGAACCCTTCAAAAATCGTCATGTTATACCCCCAATGTGTGTTCAGTGTTGTTATTCATATCGCTAGTGTATCGTTTTAATTGTCAGAATATAATAGTTGTTTTTATTGAAAAAACAAAACATTAGTAAAAGAAATTATTGAATTAAAGAGAATATTATGTGTATGATGTACATATTAACGGGATAAAGGGGGATTTATGTATGGGAAACACACAATTTAAGGATGATGACAAAACCGTTTTAATGTCTGCGAGTGCGCTGGCAAAGCTATGTAGCAATTTAGAACACAGCATCGGCAAGCAAAAAACAAAAGGCTTCTTGTACCGCTTTGGTAAAGATTTCGGGTTAGAGGCGGCAAAGGAATATGAAAAAAAACGTGACACCAATCGTAAAATCGGTTCTGGGCATGTGCGAATGGGGCACGTAAAGGACGTAACGTTTGATGGAGAAATTTTACGCCAACCAGACGGATCAGTTCAATGTATTAATGCGACAGGGCAGTGGATAGGCTCATTTGAAGCGGAAATTTACGTGAATGAACAGCGCGTGGCAACCGAGCCTGTTTGTCATACGCTATGTGGCTTTGCAAGCGGGGCACTATCGTATGAGTTTGGCACATCACTCATCGCTATTGAAACGAAATGCATCGCAAAAGGGGATTCGGTATGTGAATATGAGGTGAGACGAGAAGAGGATTGGCTAGAGGAGCAAGGCGAACTCCTCGTGCTTTATAATAATGACAACATTTTAGAGGAACTTGAAATGACGTACGATGCGCTTGTCCATCATAAACAATTGCTTGAGAAGCTATCGGTATTCCAAACGCAATTAACGCAAAACGTGACGGATCGTTATTCACTGCATGAACTCGTCGATGAGGCGTATCGCTTATTGCATATTCCGCTACTCATTGAGGATGTACACGGGCAAATATTAAAGACGAGTGGTTTGCAAGAGGACAACTTAAACCGCTTCATGCAGCCAGAGGAATCCATTTTCCAAAAAGACGAGCAAAACAGCTATTTTTATAAAGGGAATGGCTATTACAAATTATCGTCTGCTGTGCGCATAAATAAAAAGCATTACGCAACGTGCTCGTTTATTTATGACGATGTCAAAAAAATGCAAGATAGCGACGGCATGTTTTTAGAAAAAATCGCCAGTGTCATCGCGTTATGTATTTTGTATGAGGAAGCGCGATTTGAGGAGCAGCAGCGCACAAAAAGCTCCATTATCGAGCGGCTTATTCATCAGCAAAACATTGCGTCAATTGAAGCAAGCTTAAAGTTTTTACCGTTTAAATTTAGCCCGCCTTACACGGTTGCGACGATTCAAATTACACCCGGTGGCACGCGCAGCACCGAATTTGATTATTACGAGCAAATTGTGCAGCTATCGCGTTTATTTGAACAATGGTCGTCACGTACGATTATTACCGCAATTGGCGAGGAGCTTGTACTTGTAACGTCACATGATGACCCATCGATTACGCATTTTAAAGACGTATGTCAAAAAATTGTGACGGTCTTTGCAGAGCGCCAACAGCTTATGTACAACATTGGCATTAGTACACATTTCACACATTTCACGCAGTTTGAGCAGGCGTTTAAAGAAGCACATATCGCACAAAATTTTGAAAATAATGAAGCGATTACGCACTATAAGGAGCTTGGCATTTTAGGTGATTTCGTCACGAATATGAGCGTCGAGCAAATTCATCAGCTAAGTGAGAAAATGTTAAGAGGATTGTATGATTATACGAACCCGCGTATTCACGAGCTGCTGCACACGCTATATGTATATTTACTAAACAACCAGCGTTTGAAGGAAACGATGAATCAGCTTAGCTTATCAATCGGAGGCATTCAGTACCGCATTAAACAAATCGAGGAAATACTAGGTGATACGTTAAAAAATGCATCATTATCAGCGTATTTATTACTGTTAATTCAATCACTTCTGTTATTAGGCGAACTAACATTTGAGCAATAAATAAAGCGTGTGCATATATGAGAACTTACTCTCATACATGCACACGCTTCTTTTTTATTTAACGAGCTTCTAATGCTGCAACTTCTGCTGCTTCCGCTGCATCTGCCGCTTCCATACGTGCATTGTCTTTAGCTGTCGCTGTAATTTTCAGCTTACGTGTAGCAAGTAATACGATGGCTGTAAATAGATAAAGTCCAACTACTACTAATACACCTGAGTTGAAGCCAGAGCGTACATCTTCGCCAGCGATTGTAATTAAGTAACCTGTTGCCCACGGTCCGATAACACCCGCCATACTTGAGATTGATAATGAAATACCTGTTACACTACCAACTAAGTTTTTCGGAATGATCATCGTTTTGATTGCTGCGTTTAATGGTAATAGACATGTGTTTAATACAAGACCTGTACCTAATAAAATACATGCTAATACTGGTGATGTAACGACTGTCGTTGACGCGAATGCAATTGCACCGACAACGAACACTGCTACTAATACACGGTCATATGATTTAATTAAGCTCTTATTGCGCTTAAATAATGTATCTGTGAATTTACCCATACAGATGGCGAAGATTGTACCACAAATACCCATTGCAGCGAATACTAAACTCATCGTTTGTGGCTCTAATCCTACAATTTGTGTTAAGTATGTAGGTGCCCAAGTTAATACCCATGTCGTGATCCACATTGATACGAAACCAACTACAAGGATCGATAAAATATATGGGTTCATGAATACTTTTAAAATGTCTTTAAAAGGTGCTGTTTGATTAGATGCTAATGATTTTACTTCTTCTACGATTGGCTCTTTTGGCTCATCACGCATGAAGAAGAAAATGATTGCCCAAAGTAAACTTGCAATACCTAATGCAGCGAATGTGTGCTGCCAGCCGACGTTTGTAATACCCATTACTAAAACAGGTGCAGCTAAGTACGTACCAACTGTCGTACCTGATGTCATAATGGCTGCTGCGAATCCACGTTGCGAGCTAGTGAACCAGCGTGCTAAGTGAACGACACATAAACCGAACGTACCACCCTCGAAGAACCCTAATACAACACGTAATAAAATTAAATGTGTTAACGTTTCAACGAAGTATGCACTTGCAAGTGAAATCGTCCAACCAGTAGCGATTAACATTAATAAGTATTTCGAGTTGAATCGGTATGTTAATGACCCAAGAATGATACTACCAACCGCGTAAGCCGCGAAGAACGCACTGCCGACTAAACCGAATTCATCATAGCTTAGTCCAAGCTCTTTCATAATTGGTTCTGCTGCTAACCCTAGTACTGCTTTATCTGTATAGTTTAATACAGAGATTAAAAATAAGAATGCTAATACAACCCAACGCATAATTCGTCCCCCTTGTGTATAATGATGTGCCAATGACGTATTGCGACATGTGAACACTTTCAATGAATCAACTAACGTGTAAAAAGGTATAACAGCTGTTTTTTTGTCGTCGTCGCTAGTAACAAACGTTCCGGCAAAACGGCAACAAAAATGAAATCTAGATTCTTTCTAAATGTTCACATAATTTTCGAAAATTTTAAATGTATGTTTTTATGGTTTTTCAAAAAATAATTCATAAAAATCAAATGCATCGAGAAGGATATATCTGTTTAAAGTAGCATTTAAGTGACTTTAAAACAATAAAATGTCTTTTCAGAAAAGGATAAAAGCAGTGAGGTTTACTTTATTGGGGATTTTGGAAAAAGGTTGACATAACGTAATTATACAAAAAATTAACGGATGACAGCAGAGTACATTTACCTTAAAATACATAACTTTCGTATTATATTGACTTTTATTCACAGCTTGCTTATCGTTAAAGGCATACATATAAGAAGCGAGGGATATAGATGACAAACTTTAAACAAGAAACGTTACTCATTCACGGGGGGCAATCGCCTGATCCAGTGACAAAGGCAATTGCAGTACCAATTTACCGTACAACAGCGTACGCATTTGACGACACAGCACATGCACAGCGTCTATTCGCATTAGAAGAACCAGGCAACATTTACTCACGCATTATGAATCCGACTGTTGGTGCATTCGAGGAGCGCATCGCATTGCTTGAAAAAGGCTCAGCAGCGGTTGCACTTTCTTCTGGTGCAGCAGCAATCGCGTTCTCCATTTTAAACATTGCAGGTGCAGGCGACGAAATCGTAGCAGCAGGTTCACTTTACGGCGGTACATATAATTTATTTGCGACGACGTTACCACGCTACGGTATTACGACAACATTTGTAGACGAAAGCAATCCAGAAAACTTCCGCGCAGCGATTACTGAAAATACGAAGGCGATTTTTGCGGAAACAATCGGCAACCCAAGCTTAAACGTATTAGACATTGAAGCGGTCGCAAACATCGCACACGAGTACGGCTTACCGCTTATTATCGACAATACATTCCCATCACCATACGGCTGTAACCCAATCGAGTTTGGTGCGGACGTCGTTGTACACTCGGCGACGAAATGGATTGGCGGTCACGGGACGACAATCGGTGGTGTTGTGGTAGACGGTGGTAAGTTCGACTGGACGCAAGGGCGCTTTGCAGGGTTTACAGAGCCAGACGCATCGTACCACGGCATTCGCTACGGCATCGATGCAGCAGGCGCGGCATTTGCAACGAAGCTACGTGTACAACTGCTACGCGACTTCGGACCAACGCTATCAGCCGACGCGGCATTTAACTTTTTACAAGGGCTTGAGACGTTGCATTTACGCGTGAAACAACACAACACGAACGCGCAAGCAGTAGCGGAATATTTACGCAACCACGAATCAGTGGAATTTGTAAACTACAACGGCTTTGAAGACTTCGGCACACATCAGCTTGCGAACAAATATTTAAAAAATGGCTACGGCTCGATTTTAACGTTCGGCATTCGCGGTGGTCGTGAAGCAGGGCGTCAAGTGATTGACAGCGTGAAGCTATTCTCACACGTAGCGAACGTTGGCGATGCGCGCTCACTCATCATTCACCCAGCATCTACAACACATCAGCAGCTCTCAGCAGAGGACTTAATTACAGCTGGTGTATCAGAAGGTTTAATCCGTCTATCAATCGGCTTAGAAGCGGTGGAAGACATTATCGCAGACTTAGAACAAGCGATTGCCGCGGTAAAATAAGAGAGAACGATAAACTGTCCGAGCAATTTCGGGCAGTTTTTTACTGTTCGCATGTAAAAGAAGTTTAGCGCAGCCGTTTTTCGGTTACATTTTTAATAATGGACACGTACATAACGGAGGGGATTGCATGAGACGTATCAATCGTAAATTTGCATTAAGTGCCGCGGCCATTGTGCTAATGGGTGGCTGGTCAATGAAAGATGAGCAAGTGATCGAAGTCAATCAGCAGACCGCTTCGAACGCTGTTGATGTGACGGATTTTGCAGTTGTGGAATTTAGCGGAGAAAATGGGGAGGGCATTGCTGGCTATACGTTTGACCAGGAGCAGTTTATGCAGCGCGTCTTCAATTACGCAGCAGATAGTCCAGCCGATGAGGCGACGATGGAGGAAATGATGAAAGTCGATAGTGCCATTCGCGTTTATTTAGATGAGCAGGAAAACTTAAAAAACGGCGATATTATTACATTAATTGTAGAAGTCGATGAAACGAAAACGGATAAAATTAAGGATGCGGAAAGAACGTTTAAAGTGACGGGGTTGAATGACTAGGCGAGGAGCGATCTATACATGTTTAAAAACGAGTAAAAAACCGTCCGAAAAAAATATCGGGCGGTTTTTGTTTTATTTACTGTAAGGGCTTGCCATACGTAGTAACGTTTCAATGCAGTTGTCAATCGTTTCGATTAACGATTCAATTGATTGCTCTTCATGCTCTGCGCCTAATCGCTCCATCACGTCTTCTAACCCTTTATAATGATCTTCTATTTTCTCGCGTCGTGAATCATTTTTACAACCTTCAATTTCATCTGTTACTTCCGCATGCACGTCTTGTAAAGTGTTCACGATGGTTACTAAATGAGTTTCCTTAATTCCTGGCAGCACGCTATGTACAATTTCATCTGAATTTAAATGTAAACTCGCTTTACGCTCTGCTAATACATCCTCTAACTGCTGGAGTAACGCATTTACTTTTTCAAACCAGTCGTTGTTGTCTGTTTTGATTTCATCTTTAGCTGTATTCAAATCTTGTATCACTGTTTTTAATTGTTTATCACGTTGAACTTTTCCCATTTTTTCCCCTTCTTTCTTTACATGTACTTTAGCTCGTCACCATAATCATAAGCTTAATGTGGCAAACTTAACTTGCGATGATGAACTGGTTGTTTATCAATACAACTTCATTTTAACATTAACAGTAATAATTAGGAATATTTTTGTGATATTATATTTAGTTGTAAATATGCTCTTGGTTTTCATGAAAAAATAGAAAGGTTAGATATGTTTAAACATTCATCCTGCTGTTCACCTAAAGAAAGGAATTATTTTAGTGTTCAGTATAATCGTTTCATATATAGCAACTAAACTAAAACTTATATACTAATGAAATTTTGAATTTTAGTTCTTTAGATATACACAAAATGTTCAAATCTTGTATACAAACACTACTTGTATACAAGATTTTTTTATTCTAGAATGTTAATTGAGCATAGATAAAAATTCCATCACAGAAACTAAAAGGTTAATTAATCCAAAAAGGGAGCGTATAACATGAACATTAGTAAAAAAATTATGATGTCATTCGGTATTTTGATCTTCTTTATTTTTAGCATTTCATTATACAGCTATATTCAAGTATCGAAAGTAAACGAGCAATACACAGGAATGATTGATTTTGATTTAGAGGGCGTTTATATGACGGCAGAATTGCAGCAATATATCGCACAGCAAGGTATTCAGCTGCGCCATTACGTATTAGAAAAAGATGCGGAGACGTTACG
>JAXJTE010000103.1:0-1702 GCA_036309765.1 Caryophanon sp.
AGCTCCTTGCTCGCAGGCTCGCAGAAATCTTATAAATCTTATATTCATAGACTCTGATTTTATTACCACCGTTCGCTTTTTCGTCATTACGCTACGCTATGACTAATCATCGCTACGCGATAAAAGCTCACTGAATCTTAATAAATAAAAACAATACCAACTAACGGGCAGAAAAAATCGTTTGACCAAAGGGAGATAAGAATTAATCGTTGTATATTTAAATTTATTTTTATACCTTTGCAGTCGATTTACATCTAAAGTATGGAATAAGGCCGATTAATCGTTAGTGCATTAACACAGTGTCGAACGTTTAGCCCCCATACTTTTACATCTAAAAACTGGATAGTTCGTTGGGCTAGGACCCCGCATTAGCAACGATAGTGTTCAGATGTATGAGATGTTTATCTACAATGCAATTAATTTATAACGGTTATGATGTACATTGGTATTGACGTAAGCAAGGATACGTTCGTAGCAGCTTATCCCAGAAAGAGTGGTTACACAACCAAAACTTTCAAGAATGACACAAAGGGAGTGCGTAGTTTTATCACCTCACTTCCAGAAGATTGCCATTGCGTGATGGAAGCAACAGGTAACTACAGCATGTTATTGCTTTATCTCCTTCAGCAAGCAGGCATCCCAACTAGCATGGAGAATCCGCAAAAGATTAAGCATTTCTCGCGTGCTATGATGACCGTCACCAAGACTGATGAGATTGATGCTAAACTTATTGCTATGTATGGTGAGAAAATGACTCCAGAACCATACAAGATACCAACAGAGAGCATTCTTTTGCTGAAGCAAAAACGCACTGTTTTGCGCCAATTAAAAAAGCATTTAACTGCCACAAAAAACCTACAACAAGCACTTGCAGTATTACCTAAACAGGATCTTGCAAGTAAACGCACTGTAGAGAAAACCATTAAGTTTTTAGAGCGCCAAATTGCAGAGTTAGAAGACGAGATTACTAATCTATCTAACAAGGAGTATGCACGCCAGATGTCTCTATTAACTTCCATTAATGGCATAAGTGATACTATTGCATCTGCACTTATTGTAGCTACTGGTGGATTTACATATTTTAGCTGTGCTAAGCAAATTTCGCGATATTTAGGGCTTTGTCCTACTTATCAACAATCGGGTACATCAGTAAATGTCAAAGGTCACATTAATCGCAATGGCGATCCACACCTACGTGGTCAATTATATGTCGCTGCGCTCGTATGTATCCGATACAATAAAGCATGTAAAGATACATATGAAAAATTGCGTGCTAAAGGCAAATCAGCAAAGGTTGCACTTATTGCTATAGCAAACAAACTTATCCGTCAAGCCTTTGCAGTAGTAACAAATAATCAACCATATATTGATGGGTTTGTATCATCACTTGCATAAAAATGATATTTTTTATTAATTTTTTAATATAGTTCGTTCGACCAACGGGAGATAAGAACGCCACGAGCGCAGAGAAATGAATGAAAACAATAAAAAGACCTCATCTCGCTGGGATGAGTTCTTATCTCGCCTGAAGGCTCGAACGATCGCTCTGCGTACGTTTCCCAGCGAAAGAGTTGTTAAAGTTGTCGTTAAAATAAAAAAGAAAAAATTGTCTTCTAAAAAAAGCGAATAAATGAAACGAAGCATAAAGGATATATTGCCATTGGGGACCTCGTACGAGATGGGACTCAAGCGTGTACTGCTC
>JAXJTE010000104.1:0-2721 GCA_036309765.1 Caryophanon sp.
CATTTTTACATCGCGCCTATGAAATGAATCAATTACAGTTAGATGAAGAGATTGAATATTTATATAAAGCGCCGCTATTTACAGAGCAAGAGCGCGTGCTACGAAGCTACACGATGAGCGATCAGGTGACATACCATGTAATTGCCCATGACGATGCTGTCGCAAACTATGAGGTGCAAATTGTGCTACATAACCGTGTTATCGGCGGTTATTATGCTGTGCCGAACACGACGTTTTTAGGTTATGACATCGGCAAAAAGAAACAAAACGATGTGATCGCCTCATCGTATTATACAGTGACGCCACATGTGGATCAATATAATGATGATGAAGTGCGTGCGGTTTCATACAAGCATATTAGCTATAACGAAAACAAAGAGGTGCAGCAAGCGTTAGATGTGACGACATTTGCAAATGCGGATTTAGTTGGACAGCTTTATGCAGATTTAGCGAATGAGTTCCGTGTGAAAAATAACATGGAGCCGTTACAAGCACATACTGTATTAACAAAAGCCGCACAGCTTCACAGTATCGATATGGCAAAGAAAAATTATTTTTCGCATACAGCGTTAAACGGTTTATCTCATCGTGATCGTATTAAACAAGCTGATAGTACATTACAGCTAAGAGCGACTGGAGAGAACATTTCTGCAGGGCGTAGTACGATTTTTGAAGCACATATGAGTTGGATCAATTCATCGGGGCATCGTAACAATATGTTAAGTCCGTCATATAATAAAATTGGTTTTGGCGCAGGTTATGACGCCAATAGTGAATACAAGCGATACTACACGACCAAATTTGCAAATATGTAAAGCATTGTGTGAAATATGCGCTATTATCGTGAACAATAAACAGTCAACTCGTGTCGCCTTGTACATGCGTTGCCGTTTTTAGAAAGAGAATTCGTGCCACCTGGTGCAGAGGGCACTGAAAAAGTCACTGAATCAATAGGAAGGGCATGTTGGAACAAAAATTGTTCCAACATGCCCTTTTCTTCGGTGTAGTTGATTTCGGTTTTGGTAGACACTTTTCGCAGGCGCGACGCCAACGCCATGTTCAGTAGAATACCTTTTCGCTCAAAAGTGGTTCTTCTTTTCATACAATCTTCCAGATTTCTTGTATAATAAAAAGACAAATAAAAAGGTGGTGCGACCATGATTGCTAAACAAGAAACATTGAATTTAAGTCCTTATATGGCGTTGTACGATTTACTGATTCCAAAAGACAATATGCTTCGCCAAATCAATGAACTCGTTGATTTTTCATTTATCTTAGAGGAGCTTCAATCAAAGTACTGTTTAGATAACGGTCGTAACGCGATTCCACCGATTCGTATGTTTAAATATTTACTGTTAAAAGCCATTCACGACTTATCAGATGCGGACCTTGTCGAACGTTCGAAATATGATATGTCCTTTAAATATTTTTTAGACATGGCACCAGAAGACGATGTCATAGATTCTAGTTCATTGACCAAATTCCGTCGACTTCGTCTTCAAGATATGAATTTATTAGACGTACTAATTCAGAAAACGGTTGAGATTGCACTAGAAAAAGGACTTCTCCTCAGTAAAATAGTCATCGTTGACGCAACGCATACAAAAGCTCGTTATAATCAAAAATCGCCAAAAGAATTTTTACAAGAAAAATCGAAAAATGTGCGCAAAGCTGTGTATCAGTTAAATAAAGAAATGGTTGGGAAATTTCCAACGAAACCTATATCAAATGAGATCACAGAAGAATTGGACTATTGTCGTCAAGTCGTAGAAATCGTTGAAACGCAATCCAAAGTTGCCCAAATACCAGCGGTAAAAGAAAAATTAAATGTATTAAAAGAAGTGATGGATGATTATGAAAACCAGTTAAGCTATTCAAATGATCCAGATGCCCGCGTTGGGCATAAGTCAGCAGATTCTTCTTTCTTTGGTTTTAAAACACATCTTGCGATGAGTGATGAACGAATTATTACAGCTGCGGTTGTGACAACAGGTGAAAAAAGCGATGGTGCTTACTTACAGGAATTAATTGAAAAAACAAGAGCTACCGGTATGTTAGTTGATCAGGTAATTGGAGATACAGCTTATTCTGGAAAGGAAAACTTGGACTATGCGAAAGCGGAACAGCTACAACTCATTTCAAAATTACATCCAGTGATTACAAATGGGAGTGGGCAACGAAAAATCGAATTTGATTATAATAAAGATGCGCAACGATTTGTTTGTCCAGCGGGGCATCTCGCAACACATAAAAGACGTACAGGGAAGAAAAGCGCGAATCAAAGTTTGACATTTCATTTTGATATCGAGAACTGTAAAGTTTGCCCCATGCGAGAGGGTTGTTATAAAGAGGGTGCGAAAAGTAAAACCTATAATGTCACGATTCAGTCAACTACCCATCAAACACAAGCAGCTTTCCAAGAAACCGCCGAATTTAAAGAACTCGCTAAAAATCGATATAAAATTGAGGCGAAAAATAGCGAATTAAAGAATCCCCATGGTTTTAAAACGGCAAAATCGGCGGGTTTATTTGGCATGGAAATTCAAGGAGCCACAACGATATTCGTTGTGAATCTCAAACGAATCATGAAGCTATTAAACGCAAAAGAGTAAGAACTAAGCAAAGAAATAAGGCACTTTCCATTCAGAAACGAATAGGAAGTGCCTTATTTGTATTTAAAGAATGGAAATGTTATAAAAACGGAAGTTTTTCAGTGCCCTC
>JAXJTE010000105.1:0-6298 GCA_036309765.1 Caryophanon sp.
GGTGCAATAATGTTTGGATTCATTACACGTGCGCCTGTACCTGAACCATCATCGATAAATAATGGTTTTTGTGTATTCGTGCCTGAGAAAATATATTTCCCCGCTACTTGCGTATTGCCCATATCACGAATTTGCTCACGAATTTGTTCAACTTCCGTTTTAATTTTATCGCGGTCATCTGCTGTATTCGTATCATTTGAAGCCTGTACTAAAAGTTCACGTAAGCGGTTTAACGCATCGCCTACTTCACCGTATGTAGCGTCCGTCGTATCTACCCACGTGTTTGCTTCGCCGATGTTGCGTTGGAATTGTTCGATTTTGTTTAAGCTTGTACGGTAGCCCATTCCTTTAATTGCAGCTACTGGGTCCTCTGAGGCGCGGCTGAACTTCATACCTGAGTCAATTTGGTTTTGAAGCTTGCCCATTTTGCCATAGCTTGTATTTAAGTTGCGTAGCATGTTTGTGCTAAGCATTGATTGTGTAACGCGCATGTCGGTACCTCTCTTTCGTTTGTTATTACTTATTTGGCTATTCGCCATAACTTGAAGTTGCTTTCCACGTCGAGGCAGGCTTTCCGCGGGCGTGGCTTGAGCCTGTAGTCTCAAGCTCACGCTATTCCCGCAGGAGTCCGCCTCTCGTTTCAAGCAACTTTTATATGTCTAACCTAGATTACGACGAGAAACTTAATTATCTAGTAACTAGATATACTCTATTACAAATCGCTATAAAATTATAACCCTACGCGGCCCATGCCGTTAATGATTTTATCTAACGTTTCATCCATTACGGTTAACATACGTGCGCTTGCGTTGTATGCTTGTTGGAATGTAATCATGTTCGTCATTTCTTCATCTAATGAAACAGATGATACAGATGCGCGGCTGTTCGCGATCGTAATTTTTAACGTCTCTGAGTTGAAGCGCAATGTTTCGCTTTCGTTTGCATCGATTGCAAGCTCGGCAATCATTGATTTGTAGAAGCTTTGGTACGTTGCGCCCTCTAAATCGCTCGTCATTGAAACGGCTTTACCATCTGCTTTTACTTGTGCCGCACCGTTTAATGAAACGAATTGTAAGTTTGAGAGCGCTAATGCCCAGTTGCCGTTTCCTTCTTCACCTGCACGAGATGATGCAGCGAATAAAGATGTGTCCGTTAACATTTCGTCGCGCACTTTCATGTTGCTTGCGTCGAATTCTGCACCGTCTGTCGTTTCAAACATATCTAAGCCTGTGATCGACGTTTCATTTTTTAAACCGTACCCTTGACGGTGTACTTCGTTGAACGTCGTCGCAAACGTGTTCGCTAACGTATCTAACTTCGCAAGCATTTCTGGGTAGTAGCCTGCTGGGTCGCCGTTATTGTTTTCGAAACCATATGAATCGATCATCGATAAAATGCTTCCTTTAAATGCGTTGAAATCATCGTATTCGATTGTACCTTCGTTTAATAGCGGAATTTGATCCTTCTGTGCTTGGTAATGCGTTGCGTAATCAGCAAGCTCTGTATACGAGAAGTTTGAAAATAAATTGTTTAAATCGTCGCCGTTAATCGGTAATCCTTCTGTTCCTTCAATTGCAAGTTGACGGTAATGTCTGCCATCGATTAAGTCGATGCGCTCACCTGAAGATGTCGTGAAGTATACTGTGTACGAACCTTCTGCAACGTCTGATGCGTTACCACCTGAAGGAATGCGGTCGAACGATACTGGAATGAATTCGTTTAGTTGATCCATTAATACGT
This sequence comes from Caryophanon sp., assembly GCA_036309765.1. Classification (GTDB taxonomy): domain Bacteria; phylum Bacillota; class Bacilli; order Bacillales_A; family Planococcaceae; genus Caryophanon. The sequence continues at coordinate 1,741 of JAXJTE010000105.1, forward strand.
CGCGTGAGTCGTATAAATCGTTTGGTACGTATCCGTTTGGCTCTGACGCTTGAATTTGCTTATTAATTTCAGCGATCGATTGAATGATTGAGTTCATTTGCGTCGTTGAAACGTTTAGCTCGTTACCGATATTTGATTGAATTAATTCTAATTGCGTGTTGATATATTGGAACGATTCCGCGATGTGCTGCGCTTTTTGTACCGCTACTTTACGCGCTGATGCGTCCTCTGGGTTTGTGCTAACGTCTTGTACAGACTTCCAAAAGTCAGAAAACGCTTGGTCTAAACCGTATTCTGATGGCTCTGACATAATGTCTTCCATTTGGTTTAAGTTTTGTACTTGGTTCGTCCAGTAGCCTAACTTGTTTTCTTCTTGGCGGTACTGACGGTCGATAAATTGGTCGCGCGTACGCTGCACCGATCCTGCCTCTACCCCTGTTCCGATGTAGCCTGCCATTGACGGCGTGTTTAAGCCGACACCTGGGTATGGCAATGTTGTTTGCATGTTAATGCGTTGGCGTGAATAGCCTTCTGTGCTAGCGTTTGCTACGTTGTGCCCTGTCGTGTAAAGCGCTGATTGCTGTGTAAACAGTGCGCGTTTACTCGTTTCAAGCCCCATAAATGTTGAGCGCATTCGTTCATCCTCCTATGCTTGTGAGTCAAAATAGCTTTTCTTTTGCTGCTGTGGTGCTTGCCCGCCAATGTCGCTTGAGTAATTCATTTGCTCCGGTCTCGGCTGTACTAAATCAAGTGTAATGTTTACAAATTGCAGTGACTGAAAAATCATTTTTTGGTTTAAATCGTTGCGCTTTTTCAGCTCGTCAATGACAGCGATTAAGCGCGTACGCATTTGCTGAAGCGCTTCCTTTTGATCCATCGGTGCTGCTTCGATTAATTGGGCGACAGTCGGTGCTTCAGTAGGAGCAAATCCTTTTGCTCGCAGATAATCCGTTACCTCTACTTGGCGCTGTTGCTCCAGTCGCTCGATCGCGGCAATGTGCGTTTGTTCGCTTTTTAGCATATTGTTTAAGCCTTCAATATCGCTTTCTTTAATGACTTCTGTTTTTTTGACACATACGTCAAGCAAGCTGCGATGTAGTCTTTCAAGCTTCTCCAACGTGCTAACAATATTATCTATACTCACACGTTAGCCCTCATTTCTATATGAAAATCGTACGCTTAAAGGCGGTAATAGTTCAGCATATCTTCCGCAACTTTTTTCGCGTCTACTTTATATTCGCCCGAATTCACCTGTTGTTTAAGTTCTGCAACTTTTTCTGAACGATGCTGTGCATATGTTTTCGTTGATTGCATTTGCTGAGCCTTCGTTGAAATTTCTAATGTATCTTTAAACGAAGCTTTACCGCTTGCTGTGTTTGGCTTCGCTGCTTGTGTACGGTATACGTTAATCGCATTTAAATTAATGTGGTTGACTTTCATACTATCCCTCCTACTCCTTCTCTCTATGATTATTATGTCGGTAAATATAGGATATTCTTAAGAAGCTTTTTGCAAAAACGACGCTAAAACAGAAAAATAAGTCGTTAAATCTATATCTTTTAGATTATTTACATAAAATTTTACAGCTATGCATAAACATAGCGCACCGTTCGCACTAGTTTCTACATATACCTTATACCTACTAAAAAGAAAGCTTTCCACCTATGTTTCGGCAAAAAAACTAAAACTATAAACCTAAATCACAAAAATGCTACGTACATATAAAAATACCATTCGAAACATTTCGTCTCGAATGGTATCCCCTTTGCTGCTTGCTTCTATGCTGTTATTTTTTGCGCTGTGCTAAATATGTGCCGCGATCTGATTTTTCAATGCTATCTCTAAATTCCTCTGCCGCTTCTACACGCTGTAAATCACGTTGAAGTGTTTCTAAGCAGCGTTTGCATAGCTTCGCGCCATACGTTAAATGTCCACATTGGTCACAAGGGTAACCGAGGTTCGGAAACATCGTCGGCAATAAACGTTTTTTGCGCACCCATTTGTAAATTAATTTCTCTGACACACCCGTTGCCTCGCAAATTCGTTCAACGGTCGCTGCTCGATTTTCGCGCTTGCGTAAAAAGCGATACACGACTTGATATAAATCCTCTTCCTTTGCGCTACATTTCCCGCATACATCACGTGTCCCGATAAAATTAAACAACTCGTTACAAGATGGACAATTGCGAACTTCTGCCATAATGAACTCCCCTTTACTCATCCAGTATAAATTTATTATACAAGATAATTTTTATTACTCTTCACTTTGACGAGTACAAAACATGAAACTTTCTTCGCACCGTTTGAAAGGAGTAAATTTTTGATTTCGCCTACAGTTGCACCTGTTGTATAAATATCGTCGACAATTATGAATTCTTGACCTTGTATGCACATTTCTTGCTGTAGAAGGAAGCGATTTTTATTATTTTGGCGCTGCGCTAACGTTTTTTTCGACTGCTGGTCATGCACTGCTTTTTTTAATATATTAGCATACGGAATGTGCGCCATTTCAAGCAAATAATGTACTTGCGAAAATGTGCGCTCGTGTAAACGCTCTCGGTGTAGCGGCACGGGAATAATCGTTTCGCGCCGATTACGCAGTGCCTCATAGATGTCACTCCGAAACACTTGCGCAAGCGCGACATCCTTTCCGAACTTATAGCGCTCCATATAGTCCTTCATCGCGGCATTGTACGTAAATAATGCTTCTACGTCGTCGTTCGGTTCAGCTGCTTCAAACGACTCGCGACATCGCTCACAAATGACGGGCGGAAATTTGCGCAGCACGACGTCATACCAGCTGCTGCTCGCTTGAAATGGGCGATCACATAATAAACAAATCATACGACGACCGCGTTCAATCGCTTAATGTCGGCAATTGCCGCGTCCATCGCAATCGTAATTGATTCAGCAAAAAACGCAATATCGCCGCTCGCATACTGTTTATGCCGCCCGACACGCCCGCTAATTTGCACGAGCGCCCCTGCATCAAAAATCGCATCGTCCGCACAAACGACCGCCACTTGCACGTTCGTAATCGTAATGCCACGCTCTAAAATGGTAGACGTTACAAGCCCTTGCAGCTCGCCACCCCTTAGCTTCAGCACCTTCTCCTTTCGCTCCTCATCCTCAGCATGCACCGCTTCTACTTGTGGCACGACCGACTGAATCAGTGGCAAGCATTGTTCGATGAGCGCAATTGTTGGCAAAAATAGAAGAAATGGCTCGTGCTTCGTTAGCCGCTGATGCAGCCAATCGTGCAGCGCTTTTGGCAGCTTGTTTTGTGCGAATTGCTTTTGCAGGCGACGCACTACGACGATGCGCGGCACAGGCAGTAAATGACCGTGATAGCGGCGCGGTAAAAACGAATAGCCCCATTGCTCTTTTTTGCACTGCGTCAATAATTTGCGGCTCGGTGTCGCCGTGACGAACGCAATAGGTGCTTCGTTTGTTTTTGCTTTGTTGACAGCGCGTTGTAGCATCGCATCGTACGTGTATGGAAACGCATCGGCTTCATCGACAATAATAACGTCGAACGCAGACTGAAAGCGCAATAACTGATGCGTCGTTGCAACGATTAATGGCGAGAAACGTTGCCCGACATCAGCACCACCGTACAACGCTTGCACGAACGTATTCGGGAATGCTTGCTGCAAGCGCGGGTATAGCTCAAGCACGACGTCTGTACGCGGCGTCGCAATACATACGCGCTGCTGTTGCTGTAAAGCGTGCAGCACAGGCTGGAACAAAATTTCGGTCTTCCCAGCGCCACATACAGCGTGCAGTAAATGGTTACGCCGCACTGTTAAACTATCGATTAGCTCATCGCTTGCTCGTTGCTGCGCGTCGCTTAAATGAAGTGGCACGAGCGTATGGTTTGTCGGTCGCTCCGCACGTTTACCACACCAGCGAATGAGCGTCGTACAGCTGCTAATGCGCCCGAGCTGTATGCATTTGCGACAATACGTGCAAGCGCCGTTACATACCGCACAATGAAACGTATAAAAATAGGCACGGTCCTCGTTTAAGCAACGCATGCACTTCTCATCTTGAATGCCACGCACACATTCGACGTCACCGCTTTCGATATATTGCGCCACGTCGTCAACGCGAGCGGCATCGAGTATACGCCCTTCTAAAAATGATTGCATATCCATCACCTCAAAAAAATCGTAGCAACACATAAGCTGCGTTGCTACGATTGAGCGGAAAATTCTATTTTGGCACAAAAAAATGAGGAAAGCTTGACACTCCCACCCTTAAAGGGGCAAGCTGTTTCCTTCGGAAACAGTGGGATTCTTGCTACCAAAGGCGAAGTCTTTTTCAAGTATCGCTGACGTGCAAGATAAGGGTATGCCATTGCCCTTCCTAAGACAGTGCGTATAGCATCTTAGGCTGATAGACTGTTACCATCCACCACAGGCGCATAACGAATATTCATTGCGCCGACTAAATCACGATGTTTTTTGAATCCGCATTTGCACTTATAGTTGCGGTCTTGTGCTTTATTTTTTTCACCGCATTGTGGACAAGTTTGACTTGTATAAGCTGGATTTAC